>DLXM01000194.1 GCA_003448835.1 Bacteroidota bacterium
CGGGAAAATTTGAATCTGCTGAATTAACGGCAGCTTCAGGACGTTGTGTGTCACGTGATGGTGATGTATTTCCAGAGCTACCATCTTTACTGTCCAACAATTGAATTGTTTGGGCTTTAATTTCAGTGGTGTAACGTTTTTGACCTTCTTTGTCCTCCCAGCCTCTGGTTTGCAAAGATCCTTCAACGTAAATCTGACTTCCTTTACGGGTGTATTGCTGACATATTTCAGCCAATCGTGCCCAGGCTACGACTTTGTGCCATTCCGTATTTTCCTGCCACTCACCATTTGAATCTTTATAACGTTCAGAAGTTGCTAAACTAAGGGTAGCAACGGCGGTATTATTTTGTGTGTATCTGACTTCCGGATCTGCACCCAGACGACCAATTAACATTACTTTATTCAGATTTCCCATGATATTCGATGTATTAATTTCTGGTTTGGTTACCTATAAGAGTCGTGAGCATATGATTCCTTACAATTCAGTATTTTATTTCACATAATTAACTAAAATCATAGGATGAATCCTCACTACATGATTCTGTTTTACTTGATCAAAATAAGGAAATGATACATAAATCATACAACCAATCTACATTACAAATTCAATCAATGATTGGTTATTCCCATACATTCGCCGTAATTTTAGCAATCAAAATTGGTCAGTTAAAATAGATAGAGAGTTACATCAAATTCGACTATGAAAATTTACACAAAAACCGGTGACACGGGCAAAACTTCATTATTTGGTGGTGGCAGAGTCTCCAAAGATTCAGCCAGAATAGAGGCCTATGGCACGGTTGATGAATTAAACTCGACAATTGGATACGCACGATCGCAGCGCCTGAGTGTGGATAGCGATAAAAAACTGGAAGTCATCCAAAATGACCTATTTGTAATGGGCGCAGATTTGGCAACCCCACCTGAAACCAAAGCGACCATTAAACGGATTGATTCTGATCAAATCACACAACTTGAATTATGGATTGATGAAATGGAGAAAAATCTGTCTCCCCTTCGTTATTTCATACTACCGGGCGGAACACCTGGAGCATCAGCTATACATATATCCAGAACCGTGTGTCGACGTGCAGAAAGATGTGTGATTCAGGCCATGGAAACTGAATCTATTTCCAATCTGGTTGTTATTTACCTCAATCGACTCTCCGATTTCTTGTTTGTTATGTCTCGCTACGAAAACTCAAAGGCAGGAATCAACGAAATCCATTGGAAAACCAAATAAACAATGGCGCTATCAAATAAAGCAAAAAACTACATCCGAAAAAACTTAAGTAAATCGCCAAAAGAACTGGCGAAATATTTGAATGCGGATGTAAATGAGATTAAAACGTACATTGAACAGGTATCGCAAGAACACATCCAGCATAACGAACCAGTTCTGGATTCGCGTAAAAAAGTTATTTTCTCCATAATTGCTCTCCTTATACCAATACTTTTCTTTGCTATTCTGGAAATATCATTACGTGCCAGCGATTACAGAGGTGACACAGAAATGTTCGTCACTATGAAATCACTCGATAACAAGTACAAGATTTCAAATCCAAACTTCGCAGCCCGGTACTTTTTTTACACCACGGTCATCCCAAACGCACCCGCTGAGCCATTTCTTTCTGAAAAACCAGCCAACGGATTTCGGGTTTTTGTTATGGGAGAATCATCCGCAGCAGGGTATCCATACGGATTTAACGGTATTTTCGGTCGTGTTGTGGAAGATGTTCTTCAGGATGTAATGCCAGACAAAGAAGTGGAAGTCATCACAGTGGCAATGTCTGCTATAAATACATACACGCTTTTCGACCAGGTCGATGAATTGCTTGCAGAGTCGCCTGATGCCATTCTTATTTACACCGGACATAACGAGTTTTATGGCGCATTGGGAGCAGGATCTAATGAAAGCCTGGGCTCATTCCCCACTTTTGTACGGTTTTATTTAAAAATCCAGAACATCAAAACATTTTTATTTCTGCGTGATCAGATTACATCCTTTTCGAAATGGATTGCATCAAGTATTTCCAGCCCCGGTGAACAAGGTACCGAAACACTGATGCAGCAGGTTGTTCGTGACCAATCAATTACACTCGATAGCCCGGTTTATGATCTCGGAAAGAGACAATTTTCAAGTAATATGAAAGAAATCCTTTCAAAATTTGAATCCGCCGGTGTTCCTGTATTTCTGGGTAGTCTTGCCAGTAATTTGAAGGACCACACCCCTTTTGAGTCCATCGAAACCGAGAATCATCCCCCTGCTGACCGTGTTTACCAGGAAGCCAAAGAATTATACGCAGCGGGCAATCTGGATTTTGCTTATGAAAAATTCAAATATGCACGCGATCTGGATGCTCTGAAATTTCGCGCTACTTCAGAATTTAATGACATCATCAAGGACCTTGCTACCCTTCCCAATGTTTATTATGTCCCGGTTGAGGAGCGCCTTATCGACAAGTCCGATAACGGCATTATTGGATTCGATTTGATGCTCGAGCACCTCCATCCCAATCAAAAAGGGTATTTTCATATTGGAATGGCTTTTGTGGATGCAATTCGTGAAGCTAATTTTCTTGGACATCCAGTTGACATGGCT
>DLXM01000017.1 GCA_003448835.1 Bacteroidota bacterium
AGAAACAGCTGACCAGCAAATCCGCAAAAATTTTTGGATTCATAACAACGAAGCTCCCTATACCATCGTGCATGGTGATGTGAATCCTTATAATTTACTGCACAGCGAAGGACAGACATGGTTAATCGATTTTGATCGAACCTTTGAAGCGACTGCCTATTACGATTTCATTTATCTTTGGATCAATAAGTATGATCGTGATACTGAAAAGCTTAAAAATAGAATTCGGGAAATCAATAATAAGTTTTATGGTGAAAACGTAGTTCCCGATACAGTTGGGCTCAGCCTGGCGCTGGCATTTTTTGTGTACGACAACATACGTTTTATAAATACTCGATGTGAAACGATACGGGATGCCCGATTTACTATCTTCCTGTTGAATAACGTCAAAACAATTTGGCCACGTTATCAGGAAATCCTGGCCGAATAACCAGAAAATTATACTCAAAGTTGAACTCAATCATTCAAAAATTCAAATTCCGGGTAATCAATTAAACCAGTTTGTTGAATAACACGTCATCATATCAATTAGATCCGATTACGAAAGACACGTTTAAGTGGGTTACTGATATTTCAGTACCGACTATGTTTATCAAAGTTGGATTGATGCTCATTCTCGCCGAAAATGTTTTTCATGATTTGTTTCATGCTCTGGCATTTACACCATTCTCAACGCGGACAATCATCGGGGTTCACTTGTGGCCATCACAGATATGGTTCATATTTCTAGGGAATGGTATAGCTGCAGCGATGTTATTCAAACATCAGTTTAAGATTCCGGCGCGATTCAAACATGGGCTACCAATTATCGCTGTGCTGACTGTTTATACACTTTGGACATTCTATGGTATTATTCGGGGCAACTCTGGTGCAACCGGACTTTTCAGGGAAATGGTGATGGAGGGGTTGGCATTCCCGGGACTGTTATACATGACCTTCTACATAAAAATTGAAGAAATCTTTCCTTTTTTCCTTAAAGCCTGTCTCGTCGTTTATACCTTGCTGGCATTTTATAATTTATTTTTGAAGTTGATATTCCCATTTCCGGACATGAGAGTCGGACTCTTGCTCCTTGCCGGTTTTCCTTATGCCTATTACCTGCATAAATCCATTCGAAACATTGGGTATCTGGTCCCTTCATTATTGTTATTAATGCCGGCAGTTGTGATTGTGTCAAAACCACTAATAGCATACATGTTGGCACTTCCACTTGTGCTTGCAATCGTTCTGACATCCATTTCTCAAAAACAAAAGAAATACAGCGTCAATACGAGCACGATTAAACTCTTCATAGTTGCAATCCTGATTCTATCAGCAATCATATTTGCAGGATGGTATATCAATGAAATCACGAACGGCAGAGTTATGCGGCTTATCAGCGATAACTTTTTAAAAATTCGGGCGACGAAATCCGGTGAACTGTATATGGGAGACTTGTCCGGTGGACGAACAACAATCTGGGCAAATGCAATCGAAATATGGAAAGAGAATAAAATTTTTGGTAGTGGACTCGGCACCGATGTACCTATCCGATCGCAAACCATTGCTCACATCCACAATTATTACATTCAAGCATTAATGGATACAGGTCTTGTGGGATTCAGCATTTTGACTATTGCCTGGTATACCTGGTATAAACGAGTGTTTCGCAATCTCAGGAAGTTGCCGTGGAACAATGCCAAGTATCTTTACTCAAGCTTTTTAACCTATATAATTGGGTACTTTTTGTATGCAATATTCGGTTTACCACTATTTTTCTCAGCATCAGCTTATTTTTTCTGGATGGGAGTAGCCTTTTTAACCAATTATGTGCCCGAGGAAGATGCTGGAAATAACAAACTTGAAACGTCAAATTGAATTATTTATTCATCCCCCAAAAGTGATTTTTCCCAGTGCAGTTTTTTAATCCAGATGATATAAAAATCGATATGATCAAGCATGAAAATTAATATACTAAGTAGTTCAGAAGTCAAAGGGGGAGCATCGCGCGCAGCAAACAGATTACATCGGGGACTAAGTCAGTTTGATATCGATTCTTCCATGACAGTGCGCTCGAAACAAACTGATGACTGGAGAGTTTTAGGTCCGAGTCTTCCATTGGGGAAAATTTACTCTGATATCCTGTCCGTAATCGAACGTGTCCCGACTAAAATGCTTCGATCGACCAACGATTTTATGCATTCTCCGGCAATTTCCAGTTTTCTGAATGCAAGAACCATTAACAATCTGGATGCCGATGTGATAAACATGCATTGGATATGCGATGGATTTTTGTCAATACGTACCATCGGGAGAATAAAAAAGCCAATGGTATGGACACTTCACGATTCGTGGGCATTTTGTGGTTCAGAGCACCATCCAAACGGCATAAATGATTTTCGATATCGCCAGGGTTATACCTCTGCGACCCGTGATCCACAGGAACAGGGATTCGATATGGACGCCTGGACCTACAAACGAAAAATCCGACATTGGAAACAGAAACATCAGATTATTTCGCCAAGTACCTGGCTGGCTGATGCAGTTTCAAAAAGTCAATTGATGCACGACTGGCCTCTCAAAGTCATTCCGAATCCACTGGACACGAATACATACAAGCCGGTGAACAAAAAGTTTTCACGTGAATACCTTGGTCTGCCTCAGGACAAAAAACTGATTCTCTTTGGTGCGCTAAATTACAAAAGTAATACCAACAAGGGGTTTGATCTGCTCAAGGAGTGTTTAAGGGTATTC
>DLXM01000323.1 GCA_003448835.1 Bacteroidota bacterium
CTTGGAACGACGTATACGACGGTTTTTTTGAGACCAGCCTTTCAGGTTGTGACGAAGTTGGGGCCTTCATCGAGAGGTACAATGATGAGCCGGTTACCCTAAATGTACGGCGAATCCTGTCTGATAGCAGTGTCAGCGACTGGAGCGAATATTTCACCGGTGATCGAGGTATCCTGACCCTGGGTGGTCAGATCAAAGACGACTGTCCAGGTGGCAACCCCTCCGCATGTGAAGGCGTTTGGGATCTAATCGAAAACAGTATCTCGGTTGTGAAAGAGATTATCAACTTACACGGGCTCCTTGAATGCCTGCCCGAGCCGGGATGGGCCCACTGCCGGATGATATCGGATCCCTCGATCAAGATCCTCGGCACGGCTGCAACGAGCCAGTCGGCCATGGAGAACGTCAAGCATGTCTATATCGAAATGATCAGACTGCTTCGGCCCGAATACCCGGCAAGCAAATTAGACGGATATATTGTTTACCTGACGAACGATGAGCCTTGGTCAGAGTTAGCCGATTTACCTCCTGTTGGCACCATGATGGGATTCGAAGCGGATGGAACCCCCAGAGGTGATGAGTTGCGTGGAGGAGCTGGAATGAACTACTTATGGATTACCGAGATGATGATATGTAAAGAAGGGGTCGCCACCCGCAACCAAGCCTATGAGGAGGGTCGCCGATCCAGCAGAGACAATGAATACAGGGAGTTCGATGAGGTAGTGCACGAGTTTGGTCATACTATCGACTTCAGGTTTGGTCTGAGAGAGAGAATCCTGTCTTTTTACGCTGGGGGATGGAACCCCGTGGAGCAGTTTCCCTGGAACATCCAGTATTGGTTTGGGACACCTGAAGGGGTATTGAGCCCCCCCGAGTTGTTATTCATGGAAGAGCTCTTCAGTGAAAGGTTATCATTCACGTGTGAAAACTATGACTCCAACACAGTTACATCCAACCAGAATAAGAATTAAACCATCCCGTCCTGCTACCTCCTGGAACAGAACTATCTTAATCCCTTCAACCCGGCATCCAAGATCGGTTACCAACTTCCCGAAACCGGGCAGGTACGAGGAGAAGTCTTTGACCTACCTGGTCGCTCGGTCGCACTACTAGTAAACGACACCCAGCAGCCGGGAACACATCATGTTACCGTCGATGCTTCATCCCTTTCCAGCGGTGTTTATATCTATCGGATGCAGTCAGGCAATTTTGTGGAAACGAGGAAACTGACATTGTTCCAATAGAACTGTATCTAATGTATAAATGAGTGTTTTTATGTCACAACACATGATCATCCTTAATATTGTGATATATATTAAAAACCGAATCTAGTGTAATTAACCCAACTATTCAAAATTATAATAAAATAAGTTACACGTAGGCTCTGAATTTTCAACTATTCCCGCATAGATTAAATGCTCTTCTCTTTAGAAGTAAGAGGTTCATACAAATTTAATGATAGATACTTTATTTCGGGGGAGCCGGTGTCACACCATTTAAAATGGCTTTTCAAAACTCGATTTTGAAAATTCTTTGTTGCGGACTTTAAAGAGGGACGATTCCGTGTTCTTTAAGTTAAGCTGATTCGGTTCACCAAAGACCCGGCTCAATAAGGCGATGGGAGTCAGGAACAAGTAAAAAATTGCGGACATCAAAATATTCGGGATAATCAAGCTTAAGACCCAGGCTAATTTCATCCAGATATAATTGATGAATTCAGCCAGTTTTTTAGAAATAATCCCACTCAACCCAACGACAACAGATACCGTCAGGGTCCATTGCCAATCTGTGACTAAATAAAGTATCAGAAAACCAGTTGTTATGACCAACACCGTTTTAATCGGATCTAATTTCAACTGATGTTGGCTCATGTGATATATTTTTTCATAGTGGTAAAAACGTACAACGGATCGAAAAACATCATGTGATAGTGATTCATGTTATAATCTTAAAATAAGGTGTAAATAAATGGGGCAATGGCACTACTTCCACCAAAAACAATCAATGCTCCCAATAGGATTAAAACAATAATCACCGGCGTAAGCCAAAATTTTTTGCGCTCTTTCATGAAAGCCCACAAGTCCGAGAATAATTCTAACATGATTTAATCTTTGTTTTAAGTTGCTTCAGCTAATTAAATTTTAAACATACAGTTGATTTCGGAAATTAACTCTAATCAATATTTTGATTTTGGTTGATCCAGTCATTCACTTCACGGGCAATAACTTCATATCCGAACTGATTTGGATGACCATCTAAATTTGACGGATACAATAATAAACTATCAATCTTCTTCTGCATTTCGGGTAAAGCACTAATATAATTGATATTATTTGAATCAAAAAAAGCAGTTGTTTTTTCCAGGACGCTATCTTCTGCAGCAATTAATTTCAACAAGGTATCCCTGTTTTTCAATTGTGAATCTTCACGGATTTCTTTCGCAAAGACACTTTCTTTAGTCGGAATCAAAACTATCAGTAAGGTGATGTCATTTTGGGTTGCCAAATTATTGATTGCTTTAAACAAATCATTATTAATCCTCATGCCCTCTAACACTTCCGAGATTTCCAGATCTATTGCCTGAAGTCTGTAGTTAGGTCGGAATGCTATATTCGGTTTACTGGACTCATAATATAATAATGATACATCCGGTCTTGCAGGCAATATGACATCTGACTCATATTGG
>DLXM01000209.1 GCA_003448835.1 Bacteroidota bacterium
AACTATTCACATGCATCGACCAGGACCCCATTAACTGATGAAACTGATTCGTCGCCCGTGGTTTGATTTTTACTAAAGAACCTTCCGGATTATTGATCTGTTTTTCGATGATGGTCGCATTATCGGTTGAACTGTGATTCGCAAATGATGGTGTCACATCCAATGGATTTCGAACAATGTATATGACCAAATGATTGGATTTTAGGGGGACAATGGGTTTGCTGGTCCATCTTGAAAAGATATATGCATCATGAATTTTGACAAATCGGGGTTTGGTCAGATTTTCGAAAACATAATCGTGTGCTGTGGTTTGAAATTCTTCGATTTCATGTTGATATAAAAAATCTGAGTTCAGATCCAGACTATTCTCGATTACACTTTTACTGGAGAAAATCCCGCCGGTGTTCATGCGATTCAAATTGAGGGGTCCCTTATTCTGAAATGCCCACAGAAATGTTCGCATCCATGTATTACCGGATTTTGGATACGATGCTAACCATACAACTTTTTTCATACTGATTCCCCATGCGTTGATGTAATTTCAACAATACACGAAACGAACCCGTCGAGTTGATGTATTTGTTTTATTTGCATCATTGCTGCTTCAACACAAGTCGAAACAATCCATCTGATTCTAAACATTAGATCCGTCTGTGTGGAGTATGTTTTCTCAAAAAGTGACATTTATGACTGGATTTAATCATGGGTACCACTTTTTATGAGCTTTGTATCGATAAACTCAGCCAATTCACGGTAAGAATCCCCCGATTTGGGTCTGAAAACCCGATATAGTTCCGATTGATTCGCAAGTTTTGACAGCATACTAAATATTTGAGGTTCTCGTCCCATTTCACTGGTCAAATGATTTAAGTAAACTGCGTTTCGCAAGGTCTCGAATGCCTGAATCGGTTTAATTTTATTAGACGAAATTGCACTGGACAGATGTTCGACTTCGATGAGTCTCTTTACTTTTTGCGGAGATGCAATAAATTTGTCAGTATAGCGAACCGAATATTTGGGGATAGAAGCTCGAATAATGCTGACATCCTGAGCGTTAAAAGTTTTTTGTTCATCAAGGACCTGCTTCCACAGATGGATCGTCGGACTAAATGACGAAGCCATGATTTGCTGATCGACCATGGTCAACGCCATCAAATTATCAGCAAAAAATCGATATCCCCGTTCCATAAGCATCAGTGCTGTTGCAGTTTTTCCGGATCGGGGAGGCGCAAAAAACAACCAGACCTGACCGGATCCATCTATAATGCCCGATGCCCTGAAAAGAATCATTCCACGTTGAATCATGGCAATTGGAATGGCATTTTGATACACGTATTGTAGGGCGTAATTCAAGTCTTGAGTTAAAATTTCGAGGATTATTTCATTTCCATTTCGAACTAACAATCGTATGACATCCGGTAACTCAAAATTATATTCTGCAGCGTTATAGCGTGAAAATGGTTTAACTGTAGTGGGTGGTTTTTCGAATTCAACCCGGGTATCGCCTAAGGTGACTGTGATTTCATCGGGATTAGTAGTATAGATCTTACTCGATCCTGTTGAGTCTTTTGACAAAGGGGGTGTTTTGACAACTTCCGAAGTGACGGAACCTTTGGAATCGTAAGAGTCACCAGAAGTGTCGGAAGCTTGGGACACGTCAGTAGTACCGGAATCTTTGGTTGCATCGGAAGCATCGGGTGCAATAGTATCCAAGGGTGCACTGACATCCTTAAGTGCAAGTTCAGGTAGCTCAATCTCAGACGATATTGAAATACCACAAGCCTGGTAGTTGAAAAGAGCCGAGGTAGTTATTTCAGTCAATTTGAAGATTTTTCAATGATTTGTTCTTCAATAAGTAGGGCAAATTCGTCAAATGATTGCCGATCTGAAGGCCGAAATGCTTGAAATGCCGGTGTTTTTGCCAAAATTCCGGAAATTGTGTTGAAAATTTTATGCTCGAGTCCCATTTTGGAGGTCCAGTTATTCCGATATACATTTTGTCGTAACATGCTGAACGCTTTGAGTCGTGAAATGGGTTCGACGCCAAGCGATTCTGTTTTGTTATTTAAAAAGACAATACCGGCGATTTCAATGGGCTCCTGATGGAACGTTTCATGAAAGTGAATGCCGTATTTATTTATCCCTTTGCGCATCTGAAAAGCTTTTTTTTGAGCAAAAGTTTGTTGTTTTTCCAGAGTTTTTTCCCATACACGGATCATTGGATAAGATGCTACAGTCATTGCTTTCCCGTTGATGACTTCCAATAGTGCTGTATCATCGGTAAATAATTCATATCCACGTTCTTTAAGCATCAAAGCCGTTGTTGATTTACCTGCTTTGGAGTGTCCGGCAAATAACCACACCTTACCGGATTTATCGAGTACACCTGAAACATGAAAAGGGGTGAGTCCGCGTTGAAGTAAAACCGCCGCGACCGCATTCGAATAGAAAAAGAGAAGCATCTTTTGCCAATCATCACAGAGTGGTTCCACCATAATCGATCTGCCATTTGCAGCTATAAACCGAATGACATCCGGAATTTCATAATAAAACTCTTTACTGTTGAATTTATACCAACCGGCATCAACAGTGGGCTCATCGGTTAATTCAGCAGAGATGTTCCCAAGCCTGACTATAATTGGATTTAAAGGCAGGGTTTCTGCAGAGCATGGCACCAGAGAATCCAATGCAAAATCAGATTCAATCCCAATCCCAAATACCTGATAATAGTACAATTTGTTTCCTACATTTTGTACAGAACTCAAACTTATGACACGACCTTCCAATTCGATCCTTTGATTTCAAAAATAAACGCCAGTAGTAGACAATGATAAATTTCAACAGCACTTATAACAAAAAGTGCACACAGAACTAATATTGATAACAGAAATTAAACGGCAAAATTCCTTACAATAGAATATTTATTATATAAACGACCTTCAAAGGTACAAGAAATTATTATTCAATTAGAAAGGAATTATGTTTTTTAATGTAAATTTTGAGCCCAAAATATTAGAATTCTAAACCTTTTTGATAGAAGCGGGCTTTGATTACAATCAACACAGATAAGAGGTCAGGTTGCCTGTTGTTGGTACAGCGACCTGAAGACCCCGGGCTTATCAACTAATTCTGTGTAGGTACCTTCCTGGACGATTTGGCCTTCATCCAGTACGTAGATGTAATTTGTATCTTTGAGATTGTAGATACGATGGGAGATGACAAGTGTGATTTTGTCCGCGGCTTCGGACTTGAAATGTTTAAAAATATTGTGTTCTGCGATGGCATCCAGAGCGCTGGTGGGTTCATCTAATACTACGATGGATGGATTTCGGTAAAATGCACGGGCGATGGATAACTTTTGCCATTGTCCGCCACTCAACTGGGTTCCATCTTTGAAAATACGTCCCAATTTGGTTTTATGTCCCTGGGGCAATGCCTCTACAAACTCAAGTGCATCGGCTTTTTGTAAGGCCTGCATCAATCGCTTATCTTCAGCCACCTCTTCCCTCCTTCCCTCCTTAGCGCTCGGCTCTGTTTCGCTCG
>DLXM01000170.1:0-25947 GCA_003448835.1 Bacteroidota bacterium
TAATCAATGGACCCTGATAGATTGGGTAAAACGAGGTACCACCTTGTGGATACAGAGATGCTACCACGTATTGGGTTTCGGACAAGTATTGCGCTGCAAACTGTCCCTGCAATCCTTGTGTTGAGCCTGTCAATTGTGACAGATACAACATAGAGTGCGCTGTAAGCTGTGGTCCGGACGCCTGACTCGGTGAGTTTGGACTGACGTTGATATCGTCATCAAACTGCAGTGCGTCGCAGCCACCCATCACCAAAGCGATAAGTAAAATTTTAAATATGTTCTTCATTGTCATTCAGATTAAAAATTGATGTTGATATCAAGTCCGATTGTACGAACTGTATTCAGCTGACCGCCTTCATACCAACTGATAGACTGGCTACCCATAGAAAGTTCTGAAGCATCGAGACCCTCAGGAGCTTCTTGCCAGATCATCAATGGATTTTTTGCAATCAAGGAAATACGAGCGCCTTCAATAGGTAGTCTGCTAATTAGATCTGCACTAAGTGTATAACCTAAACGGATTTCACGAAGTTTGATGTAGGATGCATCATATACCCATTCTTCTGCAATTCTCTGACCAAGAAGTCCAAAATATGCTCTTGCGTCAACATAGGTGTCCACTTCTTGTCCCGTTTCGGCAGAAATACCCTGCACACGAACGCCACCACCTTCATCAAGTGGATCCCGCACGTTTTTACCATTTTCATTGGTAACGGCTGTCATTTCATGCAGACCGGTTCTAACTGCCAATGAGTTTGAACGGCTGAAGAATTTTCCACCGAATTGGAAATCAATGGCTGCAGATAGATCGAAGTTCTTATATCTGAAACTATTGATAAATCCACCGGTGAAATCCGGAACGGCACTACCGAAGTCCATCGTGGCAGCGGTATACAGCGGCAAATTGTTTGTACCCAAAAGGATTTTGCCTGTAGCCGGATCACGCTGATAACCCTGACCAATAATACGACCGAAAGATTGTCCGGCGTATGAGTTCAGATAAGTAGTTGTAGCTGAATAAGTGGTTGATCCATGAGTGTAGACATCAATACCTTCGTAAAGTTCAACAAGTTCATTGTTGTTTTTTCCGAGGTTGATAGTTGCATCCCATGAGAAGTTACCGGCTTGAACAGCGGTTCCATTCAGGCTTAGCTCAAAACCAGTGTTTTGAATCAAACCAGCGTTGATGGTAGCTGAACCATATCCACTTGCTCCGGAAACATCCAAAGGTAGAATCTGATTTTCGTTTTTCTGTTGATAAACGGTGAAATCTACATTCAATCTTCCAAAGAAATTCAAATCAAGACCAATTTCAGCAGAATTTGCAAATGATGGTTTGATAAGTGGATTATTAATGTTCGATGGAACAAACAAAGTACTTACGCTACCATACGTGTTACCTACACCAAATACCGGAGTTGTTTGATATGGGCTCAAGTCGGATCCAGCCTGAGCAAAACTTGCACGAAGTTTACCAAATTCAAGTGGCTCCCAATCGATCAATTCGCTGAATACGATACTTGTCGAAATGGATGGATACCAATAGGAGTTGTCATCTTCCGGAAGTGATGATGATTTGTCATTTCGAAGTGACAAGTCAACGAAGTAGGTATCATCATAACCAACAGATACTAAACCATAGATACTGTTTACTTGTTTATCAAGTTGGTATGAATTTGTATTTGGACGATCAATAGAAGCATCTATGTTATAAAAACCAGGTGCAGAGAGTCCGCCGACTGTAGATTGTGATACATAGCTGTAATCACGTGTATACAGGTTGGCACCAAGGCTTCCATTGATTGAAAACGCATTCCAGTTTTTCTTGTATTGAGCCAGGAATTCATAATTCATTTCCTTGTTTTGGTATTTACCAACGGAGTAGAAAGGAGTTCCGGTGCCACCGAATGCACGTCGACTTTCAATGTTTTGAATGTACATATCGGTTCTGATATTCGCGCTTAACACTAATTCAGGCATGGCTTGATAGCTTACACCAACATCACCGAATACTCGATCACGACTGTCTTTTGTAGGATTTTCGTACGCGATGAAATATGGATTACTAAAATATAGTGGTCTGTAATGACTAACGTTACCTTCTGCATTTCTGAGATTGGTTAAGTTCCAATGCAAAAATGAACCATCTTCATATTGATAATCTTTCAGACGTTTCATGTCCATACTACGCTGGAACCATTGACCCATGTAACGGGAACCAGCCTCAACACCCTGTGACGGACGTTGACCATTATTCGTTGCATAGTTGATGTTTGTTGAAAATCTCCATTTTTCACTTACATCAGCACCTGCACTTAGACCAACGTTATTTCGGTTTAGAAATGTGTTTGGTTCGATACCTTGAATACGAGTATCGTTGAAACTCAATCTAAAGTTTGTGTTTTGTCCACCACCGGCAACGGTAAAGCCTTGGCTGAAATTCTGACCGATTTCGAAGTAATCTTTGATGTTGTCAGGATGTGCAACAAACGGAGTTAGTTGTCCGAAAGTTGGATCTTGTGGATAGTAGCTGAATACCTGCCGAACAGGAGTTCCATCCATTCTTGGACCCCAGCTTTCATCAACACCGGTTTGCACGTAAGGCTGTCCGATTGCATTTATTAACCAGGATTGGCGATTTCCACCACCATAGAGGTTTTGATATGGCATGATGTTCGTTACTTCCTCAAATGTCATGGAGGAATTCAATTGTACATCAAATTTATCGCGACCTTTAGAACCTTTTTTGGTTGTAATCATAACTACACCGTATTGTCCACGGATACCATATAATGCAGATGCTGCGGGTCCTTTTAGAACATCGATTGACTCGATATCTTCCGGATTGATATCTTGAGCCAGGTTTCCAAAGTCGGCACCTGAAGCGCCGGCAAAGTTTGCGTTTGAAATTGGTGTACCATCAATTACAAATAGAGGTTCACCACCTCCACTGATTGAGTTCACACCACGGATTTTAATTTTTTGGGTTCCACCCATGCTTGCACCGGATGCACCAACAACTTGGACACCGGCAATTTTACCTGCAAGTGTTCCAACTACGTTTTTCTCATTCGAGAAAGTGAGGTTGTCGCCGTCAACGCGTTGTGTTGAGTAACCGATGGATCTTTGGTCACGTGCGATTCCAAGTGCGGTAACTACGAGGCCATCGAGTTCTACAGCAGAAGGGACAAGTTGGAAGTTTACGGTTACGGTTTGGTTTGCAGTAACGGTGATTGGACGCCTCAGGTTTGTGTAACCAAGGTATCGTGCTTCGATAACGTATGTACCAGCAGGTACATTCGACATTTCATATTGGCCATCTGCGTTAGAAGATGTACCTAATTGTGTATCGACAATAATGATACTAACTCCAGGAAGGGCGTCGCCCGATTGTTGGTCTGTGACCAGACCGCGAATGGTTCCTTGAGCCATCATCAAAGTCGGGACAAAAAGCAGCATTGCCATTATGGCAGCTGCACGGATATTTGTACAGAACTTTATCATGTGTTTTTTTTGTGTTTGTGTTATAACATTTTACAGGGCGATATCTTTCCCAAAAAAGTAGAGATAAACATACTACTATACATGTCCCACCCTGGATTCATCAACATACATACTTGCATACACCAAGTATGCTGTAAGTAATTGAATATATAGTCAAAAAGCAATATCTAATACGTAATTCTACGTAATTTATATTTTACCCTTAATATGAAGAGATAACTGATAATAGTTTTAACTAAATGTTATTCAACAGCGTAAGCGGAGAACTGGATTTTAATTATTCAGAATCGAACCACTATCGTAGTAAAAATAGTGTTAAAAAATAGGGGAAAATACGTATTTCCTAACGATATACGTGGATTTTTACATTTGGCCAGAACTAAACCATTCAAATATTAGCTTAGAAATATCGGCACCAATTTCGGTTCCAAGGTTATTTTCTTCAAGATTTTTTGATAAAATAACCAGAACGTATTGTCTGCCATCCTCTAATATTACGATACCCGAATCGTGAACAACTCCAGTAATCCACCCGGTTTTATGTGCAACTTTAACTGATTTTGGAAGCTTAGCCGGGATCATTTCCTTGAATTGCTGATCCAACAGGATATCAATCATATCATTGCTTGCTTCCTGGGAAACTGCGGTACCATTTGCAATGTGTTGAAAAATAATTGCAAGATCCCTGGCCGTAGTACGATTGCTTAATCCGGCATCAAAAGCCTTCATATCTTCAACACCCCTGAGAACCTCGATTTTCGAAGCTCCCAAATCACGCATGGTTTGGGTTACTTTTTTTGCATCAACTTTATCTATGATCAGATTGGTTGATAAATTTCCACTATTGATGGTCATATCGTACAAAATATCCCTGATGGGGACATATTCACCAATTCGCGCGTGCATTTCCTTACCACTATCTCTATCTACATCCACAGAAAATGAACTGCCATCTGCAATACTTGTGAACGAATTATGAACAAGCATCGAATCTTTAATGCTAAGCCCTCCCGCTGCAGCTTGTTTATAGGCTTCAATCAACACAGGTGTTTTCATAGTGCTTGCTGCATGAAACATTTCATCAGCATTGATGAATAATGTATCGGATGGATCCTGCAAATTGATGTATGCGATTCCAATTGTTCCCTGAGTTCTGGCTATTAACTCATGTATGGCAGCATGGAGTGAATCAGATTTGGGGTTCATAAGATGACTTTGTGAGTGTTGTCCGAGGGAATTTGATTGTTGAAAACCATTTATTTCGTATGACTTAAACTCTTTTAAAATCCGGGATGATTGATCCGAACTATGATTTTGCTGTGTCGACAATGTCGTCACATAGACGATTCCTAACACTAAACTGATGTAATTCATAACAGTCACCCTTCCTTACTCATATTTAAATTGAGCGAGGGTATTTACCACATTAGTGATTGCTCTGTTCGTTTGGTTTCCACCCCTTGTATGATGATTTATCATTATAGAAAAAGCGAGTGGCGTTCCGTCTGCTGCAGTTACATATCCGCTAAGTGCCCTGGCATAACCCAGAGTTCCGGTTTTGGCAGCTAACGAGGCTGTCGCCGGGCCGGATTGAAACATAGTTCTGAGTGTGCCAATTTCTTCACCACCCCGAGGTAATGAATTTACAAATGCATGTCTGATTTTTTGATCCGGGTGATTCCACATGTATTTCAATAGGGTTGTTGTCATCTCTGGTGTCACCAGATTCATACGCGACATCCCCGATCCATCAGCTAAATTTAGTTGAAGCGTGTCTATTCCCACTGCACCAAAAACAGGCCATGCAGCTTTGTGTCCATCATCAGCTGAAGCTAAAACAGCGCCATTTTCAACCAGATTATTGTCAATTTTATATTTGGCTCCCAATGTTTTAAGAAGGTTTTCTGCAAAAAGATTCTGGCTCCGTTTGTTCAGGATATACACGATTTCCTCCAGAGTTGGGGATGTGTAGGTAGTAAGGATGGTTCCATTTTCCCGATAATTTCCTACTGATGCAAGACCGCTTCTGTCGTACAAATTTCCAACAACCGTAATACCCTCCGACTCAAAAACTTCACGCATAACATGGACAAAAAACAATGCAGTATTAGTAATGGCAAGTGAGTATGTGGTTGTTTGACCCTGACGAAGTTTATTTTTAACGTAGATGGTGTTGGTCCCCCAAGGACGATTATATCCCGTTGATGTTTCCTCACCCCGGGCAACGGTTACAGTCTCATTAATGAGTTGTGCATAGTTTGTGGCGGGGAAAATTTCAATTTCACCGACTTTTCCCGGAGTTGTACCCGTCATTTCAATATCAATGCAGTTCTCGTTAAAACTAAGTCCACCGATTTCAGCTGCGTACCAATACGTTGTGTAATCCCAACTCCAGCTACTTCCTAATGCGATGTCATCAAAAATGGTATCGTCCCCAATAAAATTGCCTTCGATACGAGTGATGCCTTTTGCTTTGAGATCAGCTGCCCAATCGCGAAAAGTTTTAGTTCTGTCATCGTCGTTAAATCGTCCGCTTATTGTGGGATCACCACTTCCTTGCACGATAATATCACCTTTCAATGTTCCATTTTGGATTTCACCGTTGGTCCACACATGTGTTTCGTAGCGAAAATCAGTGCCTAATAATTCAAGTGCTGCAGATGTCGTGTAGAGCTTTGTATTTGAAGCAGGAATCATACTGGATTGTGCATTTCGGCTGAAAAGACTGGCTCCGGTATTCAGATCAATAACATGAACGCCCCATATTGCATTTTCGAAGTCCGGGTGGGTAAGATGAGGCATTATTGACCTGATCAGTGTGGATCGAAACGTTGGTCCGTATTCGGATGAGTAACTGCCGGAATTTGATGCCGGAGTTGTATCTACATCATTTGGTGATTGAAACTGTGCATAAACCGGTTGAAAGGTTAAAGCAACGGTTATTACAAAACCGAGTAGGAATTTTACTGGAGATAGCATGTCGTGTAGCTGATAATAGTTGATAAAAATGGGACTTTTCTGATATTCCTTATTATATGAAGATAAACACCATAAACAAGGTAGGAATCATTTGAAAATCAAGTGTTATTTTGGTAAATAATTTGAATCTTGTCTTTAATTCTAACACAGGAGGTTTTATGTTTACGTTTATATGTAATCAATATTGGATTTTAGCCGTTTTTCTAATTTTTATAGGATGTTCTTCAAATACAAGTGAACCATTACCTCCTGTAGATGATTATGTGAATTCAGATTTGTTGATCGATACCAGTGAGTTAAATGACCTTATTCAATCGGACGAAAATCTATTGTTAATCGATACTCGAGCAGATTTCGAAAGCTATAGTTTGGCACATATTCCCGGAGCGGTCTATTTTCATGCGAGACGAGAGCTGGATGATACTACGAATACGATTGAACATTTTATGGTTAATGGCGAGGTGTTTCAGGAAAAAATGCAAGCCTATGGGGTAAATGTAGATTCGCGTTTGGTGATTTATGACGAGGGAAATTCACTTGGTTCTGCGCGACTTTTTTATGCACTTGAGTACTATGGATTTCAAGGTGATGTTTCCATTTTAAATGGTGGCTTTGCGGCGTGGTCTGCAGATTCTCTCGTAACAACCAGCCTTGAAAACCAGGGTGTTACTGTTACTTCAGAAATAGGCAATTTTGTGTCTGTAATTCAGGAAGACAAGCAGTGTGATCTGGCATATGTAACCGGTGTAGAGCCCGGTTCAAACAAAATTATTTTAGATGTCCGATCGAAAGATGAATTTGATGGAGTGGATGTCCGATCCGCCCAGGGGGGACATATTCCCGGAGCGATACACCTTGAGTGGAGTGAGGTACTGGTTTCCGGTGATGTTCCAACATTTTTACCTCACGACCAAATTCAGGCTAAGTTCGATTCGTTAGGGGTAACTCGCGATAAGGAGATTATTCCCCATTGTCATACGAATGTTCGTGGAGCACACTCGTATTTTACGCTTAGGCTTATGGGATATGATTCAGTCAGACCTTTTGAGGGATCCTGGTCGGAATATGGC
The DNA here is from genome assembly GCA_003448835.1 of Bacteroidota bacterium. Taxonomy (GTDB): domain Bacteria; phylum Bacteroidota; class Rhodothermia; order Balneolales; family HLUCCA01; genus UBA11400. The sequence goes on from DLXM01000170.1 coordinate 7,554, forward strand.
AATGCCGATGGAGTAACGATTGCCAAATAAATTGCCGATTATTTGATCAATGTCATATTTCGGGTCTGGAGTCCTGCTTCGGTTCGTAACGTATAGATGTAAACACCAGATGCCATATTGGATGCATCGAGTGTGACTCGATGTGTCCCGACGTTGAAATTTCCATCAGCCAGTTGTCTGATAACCCGACCCATCAAATCGTAAACAACAATTTTTGCGTAACCGGATTCCGGCATATCGAATTGAATTGTAGTAGTTGGATTGAACGGATTCGGATAATTTTGATGCAGTACAGTTGAAACCGGCAAATCATTACTGCGGATATGTGTGGTGAATTTAGTTTCTTTCAGATCCAGCACCTTTTGATATGAAGCGTCTATTCGCTCTAGTTGGATTTCGCCATCTTCAACTTTTTGCTCCACGAGATTGATGACGTATCGGACCAATGATCCGCTGGTTTCATCTCCACACGGTGCGTTAACAGTACATTGGTTGTTGTTAAATAACAGGATGTCGGTACCGGCATTAATTGCCAGAACAATTGCTTCATCGAATGTGAAGTTATCGCGAAGGGCTCGCATGAACATTTCATCACTGATTACAATTCCGGTATAACCCAGCGAATCGAATAAAAGACTATGTAATGTATTGTAAGAAATGGATGCAGGATAGTCGGGATCAAGATTTTCATTAAAAAGGTGTCCGGTCATGATCATATCAGGTTGTTCTTCCTGAATTAAAATAGAATATGGCACCAATTCCATTTCTGTCCATGTGTTTGTGATATCCGTAAATCCGAAATGGGAGTCAGCCATCGCGCTTCCGTGTCCCGGAAAATGTTTTAATGCAGTTGCAACATTTTTCTCAGAAAACGCATTAATAAATGCTCTGGCATGTGCGGCAACTTTGAGGGGATCAGCACTATAACTGCGTTGTAGTGCACCGATTGCGGGGCTGGATGAGTTTACATTGACATCCACAACCGGACCCAGATTTACATTCATACCGATTTCATCAAACCAACCAGCCATTTCTTCGGCTTGATTTCGGGTACTTTCTACTGAATTTAAAACCATTCCCGTGAATGCTGCTGTAGATGTAGTTTTAAATCCGTTATTCGCGTTGAGTCTTGCAACTCTTCCACCTTCCTGATCAGTAGCCAAAAATAATTTTATATTTGCCATGCTTTGAAGGTCAGCATTTCGATCGGCAATTTGTTGACGTCCCGTTATATTATATCCAAAGTGGATAACGCCACCGAGGTTTCTTTCGGTGATATCTGTAATGAGTGTGTCCATGGCAGCTTCGCCATTGATATAACCAACCATAATCATTTGACCCACTTTATCAGCGAGTGTTTGAGCAAATAGGGGTTGGATGGATGTTCCTAATAAAAGGACAAGCAGAAAAGATCGTAGATAAAATTTCATGATTCCGTAAAAATACGTAGAAGTATGATGGGAATGTGTAAGGAGTTTGTAAAAAGTGAAGAGGGGAAGAGGGGAAGGAGTGAAGGGGGGAATGGTAGGAATCGTAGGTAGTACACGAGCACTGCAAGTGCGAAGTCTAGTACCGAAGATCGTGGAACGAAGTGAAGCGAAAAGGGGAAGGGGTGAAGAGGGGAAGGAGTGAAGGGGTGAATGGTTGGAATCGTAGGTAGTACACTAGCACTGCAAGTGCGAAGTCTAGTACCGAAGATCGTGGAACGAAGTGAAGCGAAATACACAAGCATCGAATGATGCGTAGTCTAGCGTCGTAAATCATGAGGCAACGCCGAATGAAAAAGAGAAAAAGAGAAGGAGAGAAAAAGAGAAGGAGAGAAGGAGAAAATGAAAAAAAGCGCTATGAGATTCTTGCGCGGCGTCTTTTTCGGATGAGGACTATTAAAAATATTATTATTCCTAGCGTACCTATTAAAATAATCACCGGGAAAAGTATCACCGATGGCCCATCAATTTTGTTCCAGCGTCCTTCCACATTTTCGTAAGTTGCATCCACCACAGGTACACCGGATTCGTTTTGTGGCTGTTGCATTAAGTACGAAACAACTGCCTCCCAGACTTTTGCTTCGCTACCATTTTTATAGATGATTCGATCTTTAAGGTCAACCGGATTTCCGTTTTCATCTTTCATGACCAGTTTTAAACTGGGGACAATCTCACCGACCATGGGTAAAAATGATGCATTATAGTAATCCGATACCACATGATATAATGTCTCATCACCTTTGTTGAGGGTTACATAATCATCCGTAATATTGGTTTGACGCCCTTCACCGGTGTACATTCGAGCTTCCAGAATTGCTTTGCCAGTCGGTATTGGTGTTCCTTTGAATGGAATTCTAAAATACATTGCTCGATTGGGATCAAAATCGATTTTTAGTCTCGAATTTTGTAGGAAATACGTGTCTCCCATCATTTCAGACAGTAAAACAGTGATTTCCAATATTCGTCGGATTTCTTCTCCTGTAAAATAAATCGAAACCATGGGGTATCCGGGTTTACCATCTGGACCGGATCCGAGTCCGATTAAACTTGAAACATCGTAAAAACTCAATGCTCCATTTGTAGATGGATTCGGACTTGGAATCATATCACCGCGAATTACTCCGCTCGCTTGAAATACAAAATCTACCCGACTATTTGTCGCTTCTTCAGCACCAAAAAGCATGGCATCCGCAATGAAATTACCCAACGGTGTTTCCGACATTATTGGAGTTCGTTTCAGAGTAACTTCTGATTGTGCAATTGTTTGATCAATCTGTGATACACGACCGTTTGTCATATCAGATACCAGTTTGTTCAGCTTCTCGCTGTACTGATCTGTTAATACTTTTATTCGTGGATCTTCAGCGATATTCTGATCGATTTTTATCAGGTAAGTATCATCCGGATCATCGCCCGGCATATTTAACATTTCGAGTTCTTTTGTCTCCGTATTAAAAGCAAACTCGAGTTGTCCGACATACTGAAATTCGGTCCCTGTCTGGACAATAATAGTTCCATTGGAGATAATAGGCTTGGATAAAACTGAGTGGGTATGTCCCCCGATTATAACGTCAATACCCGGCACAGCCTCCGCAAATGCGGCTTCTTCACCTTCACCGGAATGTGATAAAAGTACAATTACATCCACACCTTCATTTTGTAGATCTGCGACCGATTTCCGGGCAGATTCAACCTGATCTGCAAATGTAATTGGTTTTGCCATAGGGGCTACATCAGCTGCATGCTTCCCCATAAGACCGAAAAAACCGATTATGAGACCATTGGACAGGCGTTTCACATGTGTTTGTTGGATTCCCATTTCCCCAAGAATATGTCCTTCGGTAATGAGTGTGTTTGAGGCCACGATCGGGACCTGAAGTGCCATTTCGGGATAGCCGATTATTTTCAAATAGTTCGCCAACATCTCCGGACCGTAATCAAATTCATGATTCCCAAGTGTAATGACATCATACCCGGATTCAATCATCAGGGTAAGTTCCGGTGCTTCATTTTGAAGGTTAAGCCAGCTAAATGGAGATCCACTGATGAAATCACCTGCTGAAACAACTAATACCGGCTCACTGGATACCGCTTTTTGAGTACGGATCTCATTGATTAATGTGGCAACTCTGGCAATTCCACCATTGGTTTGGCCATCTGCAAGGCCATAATCACTTAATGGACGAGGGACAAGTGCGGCATGTTCATCATTTGTATGGAGTATTGTAAAATTTATGGTGTTCGATGAGTCTTGTCCTGATGTGACCCCAACAACCCCGAAAAAAATGACGGAGAGCGCAAGTAGTAGCAGTGGTTTCGAATTGGGTAATATTAATGAAACAACGCGTCGAATATTATTTGTCAACTTTGACATGTACTTGATACTCCTGGGGTTAAGTCTGATTCGATAGGTATTTGTTGGATAATTTATGGCACTTAAATCGAACTACCATGCTTATATGTATTCGTTTAGTTCAATTTAATTGAACAGTTAGGTAAAATTTATACTTAACGCAATTTAATTCGGTCAGTTTAGAAAGAATTCTGATTAATTAAAATTAGGATTGAGTCCCGATATCATCAAAGGCAAATCAAAACCAAAACGCACTGCATGTATCAAAGCTTATTTTTTGATTTTAATTAACTCATCCATCAAGCTGAGTGCTGCGGCCTCTGCCAAATCCCGAATTTCATCACGTGGTTTCGTATCAGCAAATTCGAATGTAACTCCATCGGCTTGGTTAAATGTCTTGTACATCCAGTTTTTAGCAATGGGTGGATCCACTCCAGAAGGTTCTTCCCTGATTTCATAATCCGGCAACCTGGACTGGATACCGGCTAACCAACGATCAGTCAGTCCCGGTACACTGGTTGGTATGTCTTTGTTAATGGTGTAAAATACATCGTATGAGGTACTATGGAAATCTAAAGAATAGTATGCTTCGACCCCAGATGCCTTGAGTTTTAGTAAATCGTCACGAACAGCTTTGGTTTCCTCCTGATTGAAATCTTTCCAATCCCGATTCAGGTCAACCCCGCCTGCATTATGACGCCAGTGACCCTCGTTAACACCATCCGGATTTACTAGCGGATATACTACAATCTGATAAATTTTTCTGAATTCCGTCGCAATTAGATCATCACTAATGATCTTTTCGATAAAAGCTTTTTGTCCCATGGAGCCGGTCACTTCAGGTGGATGTTGCCGGCCGGTTATGATAATCATTGGTGCAATCGGATCATCTGTCTCGTTGATGACGAGGCGATGAAGGCTCCGGCCCATTTTTGATTTTCCAATTTCATTCATTGTGATATAACTGAGCGTGGTTAGAGAGTCCAGCCATGCTTCAACATGTTCACTTGTAAATAACTCTTGTGCAGAAACCCACAAAGGCTGCTCATCAATTGCGATCTTAAGTAATGCTGATTGTGAATCACGATCGTGGAAATAATGTGAACTATCAATTACACTCCAGTTATAAGCGTCCCTACTGATTTTTGGGATATATCGATGTTGTCCGTCCTGATATGTTAATTCAATTTCGATTTCCCGGGATTGGTCAGACCAGATCTGAAATGCAAACCATGCACTTCGATTAATTGGGGCATTCTCGGGATAGATCTCTGCCCGGAATTTATTATCTGAAATGTGGTAAAAATCGTTGAGTCGGCCACCATCAAATTCGTTGGAGACCCATACCCCATGCGACTGAAATCCAATTGTTCTTTTGTGTTGTGGATTTAATTCTTTGGTAAGTGTCGTTGCACCCGGCGGATCATAAGAAATAACTGATGGATCAGGTGCTAAAACCGGTGGCTCGCTCGTTCTACAAGAAACGAAGGCAAACAATAAGGCACAAATACATACGAATTGATAAAATTTATTATACATGGATCAGATTTTGGGTCAATTTTGATGTCAATATGTCACAAATTGAGGACTTTTTACGATAATTTCTTGATTTATATAGTATAATTACTGAAAATATGCCCAAAATTCATCAATTGTTTATGCAACCGGTCAGTTAAACATTATTTTGTATGTTTAACTTTAATTCTTGCGAACCCCAAATCATTATCATTTTTGCATGACTGAATTCCAATCAGGAATATTCTTTAAAGATTTATATGGAAATATCTTTAGAAGATCGACTCAAATAATGGGTCGTTTATTTCTATTGGGGATGATTTTGGGCACATCAAACATCACTTATGCATTTCAGGAAGATGATTTAGATATAAGAATCAACAAAGTTATTATTGAGGGGAATGAGTCCTACCCTGAAATCGTTCTGCGGGAAGTGATTGCAACTGAAGGGGTGTCATTTTATAAAAAAATGTCATTCTGGAAACGTCATGGAGAGCCGTTTATTGAGAACGAAATTCGTAGGGATGTAATCCGACTAGAGCGTTTTTACCAACGTCGTGGATTCCCTACGGTAGGTGTTTCTTATGAAGTCGAAGAGGGTAAAAAATCCTGGCAAAGAGATGTCACGATTACTATCACCGAGGGACCGTTTTTTAGGGTTAATTCCGTGGTTTGTGAATTTACGGATGATACTGTGAATAAGGAGGAAATTTTAAATCACGACCTTTTTGAACGAAGTTTGAGTCGTATCCATTACCGTCAGGACCAGCGTTATGAAGTGATTCGGGAAGACGAGGTAATTGGTGAAATTCAAAACGCTTTGAGAAATATGGGATATGCATTCTCTGAAACATCCATCCAAACCTCAATAGATTCCACAAATTACCAGACAGATATAGTCATTTTAGTTGATCCTGGTCCACTTACGACTATTGATAAGTTTACGATCGAGGGAAACGAAACGGTTTCAGAAGAGCTTGTTATTCGGGAATCTGGACTTCGAGTTGGTCAACAATTTGATCAGCGTCGAATCAATCGGGCACAACGAGAGATTTTTAGTCATCATTTATTTCGATTTGTAACAATTACATTTCCTGAACAACCAAGAGACTCAACGGTCGAATTATATGTGCGAGTTCGCGAAAATCCACTTCGCAGCATAAGTTTGCTTGCTGGAGTCGGTACCGAGGAAATAATACGTGCATCCGTTGCATGGATGCATCGGAATCCTTTCGGAAATGCACATAATCTGGGTGTTACAGCACGTGCGTCATTCATTGAGCAGCGATTTACCGCCGATTACTTAATGCCATATATTTTTAACACCCGTAGTTCGTACGTCTTTTCTCCGTTTGCTCAACGTATTGACGAACGTAATTTTTTTGTAACACGATTTGGGGCTGTAAACAGTTTTGTTTACCAGTATAGCCAGGAACTGGCCAGTACAATTAGCTACGAAATAACGACCAACCAAGAGGCTTTTGACAATGAGCGCAAGCTATTTCGCGATAGTACTCAAACGTACCAGCAATCCACTATAAAGATATCAGGATATTACAGTCCTTCGTTTCTGGAACAAAATGCCGGGTGGGCGATTCGTCCTTATTTAGAAATTTCTGGTCCATTTGGTACCGGATCGCTTATTTACAATCGGGTGGGGCTTGATGTGCGTCGTTTTATTGATATTGGTCGAACAACTCAAGTTGCTCTTCGTGGTAATACGAATCTCATTTTTGGGGATGAAGACGAGCAGTTGCCCGCCAGTTTGCTCAATTATATTGGTGGGACCAACTCTGTTAGGGGTTGGGGACGTTGGAATTTAGGTCCCAAACGCGCCGTTTTTGAGGAGGATGGGTCGTTTTGGAGGTATGTCCCTGTCGGTGGGCGGCATTTAGTTTCAATGAATGCAGAAATCAGGCAGGACCTTGATTTCATTTATCGCGGATTTGGTATCGCTGTGTTTTTAGACGCGGGTCAGATTTGGCAACAATGGGATAACGTGGATTTCAACGAGTTACAGTTTGGTGGTGGATTCGGGTTTCGATATCGTTCACCAATTGGTCCGATTCGACTGGATTTTGGGTATAAAATTAATCCGACTAATGAGGATTTGGCCATTTATAATGGTGTTGATTATGGTGGAAAGATGCAACGAATTGGTATCCACTTTAATATCGGACAAGCATTTTAATCAATATTGAGAATAACATTTGACAACTGAATCATCCATAGAGCACAAAAAAAATCGAACGAAAAAGCGTTTGATGACATGGGGATTTGTCCTGCTGGGCATAGTGCTTATCGTGATTTCATTTCGAATGGTTTTGCGTTCAGTTTGGGCAAAAAATTACGTAAAAGCGAAAATTGAATCGAGTATAAATGAGTCATTCAACACAGAATTAACGATAGAATCTGTGGAAGGTGATCTTTATAAAAGTATTACACTGCATAGAGTTAATTTGACGGATATGTCCGGTGAATCAATAGTAGAAATCGATTCTATTTATACAAGATATCAGTTATGGTCGTTGATAAAATGGAAATTGGATATCAACGAAATATCGTTGTTTGCACCCAAAATATATCTACAACAAGAGGCTGACAGCACCTGGAATATTTCAAAACTGGTACCTGAGTCAGAAGCTCCTTCAAACGAAAGGAATCGATTTCTGATTCACGTTCTGGATTTGTCAATACAAAATGGTAGCACAGAAATTCATAATAATTCATCTCGGGGTGGAATTATTGAATTGTTGGATATTGAGTTGCAATCATCTTTTCGATTGCTTGAATATGGCTTTGAGACCGAATTAAAGGGGTTGGATTTTGTAGTCCGTGATCATCGTATGGATGAGGATCTCAATGTCAATCTGGGTGCAAACTATAAAGAGGGTGTTATCAATCTCGATCAGTTGGTAATGTTCACAGGGTCAACAATGATTGAAATGGCCGGAAGCTTTATTGACGATGGGTCAAGTTTGGATTTAGAAGCAATTGTGAATCCACTTTCATGGCAGGATGTAGCCGGATTTTCGAATGAATCCTTTCTAATTCAGGATGTTAATCTTCGAGCAGGGCTATCAGGTTCATTTCAAAACATGATGGTGACACTTGGAATATCAGCAGTTGGAATTGAAAGCGTCGATCTTGATGTAGAATTCTCGATCGATCCTGTACTTGAAATCAAATCACTTGAAATACAAAGTGGGATGCTCGATCTGCCCAGGTTAACCGGCAATCCTGATATGCCGATATTTTCCAGCCTGGAGTTGGAGTCAAAAGGCTCATTATTTCTGAATGATTATGCCAATTCTGATTTTGCAGGTAATCTAACGCTAAAAGATCCGGGATTTCAAAAATATCAACTGACTGACCTGTTGATAGCATTCGAACTGGATGACAATGAGCTCGAAACCAGTCTAAGTGCAATTCGGGGAGTTGAAAGCATTGATTTTCAGTTGATCGCTCAATCAGTATTTGAGACACCAATCTGGCAAATTAAATTGACATCAGATGAAGTAAATCCGGGTCAATGGTTGTCTGATGAAACATTAAACGGGATTGTAAAATTTAGCATCAATGCAAATGGTGCAGGATTCGAACCAGCGACGATCCCCTGGAATATTGATGCCCAATTTGATGAAATCTCATTGTACGATTATACGCTCATGAATTCGGAATTGGGTTTAGTGCTTACACAAGATAAAGGGGATATAAATTTATCGACCGGACTTGGAGATGCTGACATCCAGTTAAAGTCTACCGTATTAAACTGGATGGGGGATGTTCCCAGTTATGTTTATGAAATCTACACTCAAAAACTAGATGTTTCTGATTTGATCGTTATTGAAGATTTCAATACAAATCTAAACTTAGAACTAATCGGCTCCGGTACCGGAATTGATTTCTCGACGATGAAGCAAACAGCGTCATTAAATGTATCAAACAGTTTGATTAATGGAGCTCAGCTTGATTCATTGGCTGCATTAATTTCAATTCAGGACGAAATAATGCGAGTAAAGGAATCAGTTTTAGTAAGTGAATTTGCAGATGCTGATTTAAACTGGGTTCAAAATCTAAATGACTACGGTGATTCCAATAATCAACTCGATTTTCATTTAGTAGTAAAAAATTTAAGCGCATTAGCACCCCTGGCAAATTTAGATGTACTTCAAGCTTCTGGAACAATTGAGGGTACTATTCGAACCCCTTTAGGTGTAACTGAGCTCACATTGACAACGGATCTCAGTGGAATTCTGTTGGACACAATTTCGATCGCATCATACATTATGAAGGCTGATATCACCGGTGAGGATACGTATAACTTTCAAATCGATACCAGATTCGGGGATATTTTATATGGCGAACACCTGGTTCAAGATTTATGGATTCGATCATCCGGTGATATTGATAACGCAACAAATGTAACCGGTGAGCACCGAATAGCACTCGAAAAATCGGATTCAACTTCATTATCAACGTTTGCCAAGTTTTCTTACATCAATAAAGTGCTTGAGGTCAATACAAGTCTGCTTCAAATAAAAGCAAAAGATAAACAACTTGATTTGTATCGTCCGTTTAAGTTGGTCTATGAAAATGCGTTGGTCAATACAGATCCAATTTATCTGCGAGGTAGTACAGGTGTCGAACTGACGTTGGGATTTGAACAGACTGGTGCACAAGCTTTTAACGGATTTTTAAACGCTCGGGATCTGGATTTATCAATTTTGCAGATAATGGCTATGGATGAAGTGCTTTTCGAAGGTAATTTATCCGGTGAAATTGATTTTGACTTTGATTTTGATCAGGAAATTTATCGTTCTACTTCTGAAATTGTAATTTCTGATGTCAATTATCAGGGATTTCTTGTTGATGACATCCAATTCGGAACGCGCTTGATTGATCATAGACTTATTACTCGTCTTTTTGCTCAAAAATCCGGAGAACCATTGATAACGTTAGATTTGGATATCCCTTTTTTACCGGGTGACCCAGTCGATTTTGATGATTCATTTTATAATGAATCTATCGTCGGTCATTTAGAATTTCATGAGTTGAATTTGGGTGAACAGACTGATTTTTTAACGAGAATCGGATTCGAGGGAACATCCGGATTACTCAGTGCCAAAATGGATATTAGTGGAACAGCGGGGTCGCCAAAATTTATTGGTGAATTGATTTTTGGGGAAGGACGGTTGTCCGGTGTGCCTATTGATCATTTCGATTTAGGATGGCAGTACCATCAGGACCAAAATAACCTGGCTTTAACTTCTCGCATAATTTCTTCGGGACAAGAAGTTGCATCCATGTCTGGTACCGCACCGTTTAATTTTGACTGGAGAACATTTAATCCGATTGAACTGGATGAAGAAGCAGAAGTTGATTTAACGGTTAAGACTAATAGTTTCAATTTGACAGCCGTTAATCAGTTTTTGGATCAATCTAAGTTCAGAAATTTGCAGGGGATTTTGAGTATGGACATGAAAATCAATGGTCCAATCATGTCACCGAAACCGACTGGTAGCCTGCTTTTAAGTTCAGGGAATTTAACAGTCATTGAAAACAATATTACACTTCGCAACATAGAATCGCGTGTTCATTTTGAAAATGATCTGGTTCAGTTACAAAATTTCAGTTTCCGCAGTGAAGGAGAATTCAAAGCTTCCGGTCAGCTTAAGATGTCTGGGTATAGTCCGGGTGATGTAGATATAAAATTCACAGCCAGAAATTTAAAATTATATGATACTCGCGAGATACAGACATTTTTAAGTATGAATGCCGCTTTATCCGGAAATTATGAAGCCCCGGTTCTAAAAGGATCTGTTACACTCGATCGTGGGTTTATTTACATGAATAATTTTGGAGAACGATCGATTGAAGATATTCAGCTTGAAGATGATGAAGTATCAACTTTTGATGGGTTAGCACTTTGGAAAAACACAACAGTTGAAATGATTTTAACAACAACACGTAATTTCTGGGTACGAAATCGAAGTAATCCTGAAATACAGTTACAGTTAAACGGTGAGCTTGATTTGGTAAAAGCAAAGGATAGAGATCTGGAAGTATTTGGTCGGATGGGTGTAAACGATGGGTATGTAATGCAACTTGGAAAACGATTTACTTTTGATAAAGGTGATCTGGTTTTTAGTGGAGAACCTTTAAATCCGGAGTTGGAAATCCGCACACTTTATGCATTACGTCACCCAAGTGATATCAGTATTTGGTACATCATTGGGGGGACTGCTGAAGAACCTACGTTTTCATATGAAAGTGACCCCGAGATGGAATTTCAGGACATCATTAGTTATACAGTATTTGGAAGACCATTTCATTCGCTTATGGCATGGGAACAGTCGATTACTGGTCGATCTGAGTCTGCAGTTGCAGATGCTGCTGTCGATATCTTACTAGATAGGGTCGAACAGATAGCAACGGATAGATTGGGTATCGATTTGCTTCAAATCGAAAATACGCGAGCTTCAGGAAACTCGGGAACCACCATCAGAGCCGGTAAATTTATATCAGACAGGCTTTTCGTTGCTATACTACAGGAACTTGGGAACAATCCACTTTCGATGGTTATTATAGAATATGAACTCAAACGAGATCTGGAGTTAATCCTGACCGGAAGCGACAGCTACCATAATGGAATCGATATTCGCTGGAAATACGATTATTGATCTGATATTTCGTCGAAAGTTACCTCTAAATTTGCACCAAGTGACAATCTTGGCCCAAAACTAATGCGATCTTCAAAACCTTGTAGAGTTGCAATCCCAACGATTTCTTCACGTGCCAACCCTTTTTCTATACCATCACTCACGTGGTCAGTTAGTGCCTGTAAGTAAGAGCGCATGTGCAACAAAGCTGTCATTCCTCCTGTCATCCCCAAATCGGGCTGACCGTGACCGAAAATATATATTGTATCGGTGTCGTGATCTGAAACAACTTTAGTTAGAATTTCAATCCAGTTTTTTACGGATGCTCCGCTTGATTTATCAATAAATGGGTAAACTTTGTTAAACATAAGATCACCCATGTGTACAACATTCGCTTTTTCAAACGTAATGACAGAATCACCGGAAGTGTGGCCAGGACCGTAATATTTCAACCGTACAGTTTCATCACCAAAATCTTCGCGCCATTCATTACTATATGTAGCATTTGCGATACCATCATTCGAAGATTCGCCACGCATTTCAAGTTGTTGAAGTTGAAGTTTCGGGACATTTTCGTGAGCAAGAATCTTTTTTACTTCTGGTCTGAAAACCAGGTTTCCGCCTGTATGATCACCATGATGATGTGTGTTAATGAGTGCATCAATCGTGGCATCTCGTTTGGATTTCATTCCCTCCAGACAGTCAGCAGCAGTCTCTGCATATTGCGAATCAATCACGACCGAAGCATCTTTGTTTACCATCCAGCCAATGGTTCCTCCTCGATTTGTATAGATTCCAACATTACGACGAATGGTTGTAAAATTTGTAGAATCGGTTGCCAATAAACGAGAAAAAGGTAAAAATGCAGCTGCCGAGCTTAGGAGTCCGGTTCTTATTATAAAATCACGTCTGGAAATAGTCATAACTCTAAAATTTTAATTCGTTTTGATTTATCCAATCAACTGGATGGTTGACATTATAACATATTGAACAAAGAATATATTGTAACATACAATGTTAAAAAAATTATGTCCATAGATGGATTAATGAGAACATAATGTATTTTGCTGTTCGACATTTGAGTGAATGTTATAGGTGATTGTTTATTCAACCAAATTGATTAGGGTTCAAAACGAGAAATAAATTTGAATAATTCCGGACATATTAATGACATTGAAAAACGTTGGGTCGATGCGATACGACAGGGAGATTCGTCTGCTTTCAAGTTGGTCTTTGATCGATATTATATCCAGTTATCAACTTTTGCCAGCGAGTATGTGAAGTCGTATGATGCAGGTCGGGAAGTTGCCCAAGAGGTATTTTTAAAGATTTGGGCATCCAGAGAAAAATTAGTGGTAACAGGTTCACTGAAATCTTACCTGTACAAAGCGGTTTATCACCAATCGCTTAACTATATCGAAAAAGAGAAGAAACGTAAAGAATACGAGCAATTAGCTGTACTGGAACTGGATCAGTCATCTGATAAAACTGACGACAATCTGATCGCAAATGAGGTTCGTTTGGCGATACGTGAAGCTGTAAGAAAACTGCCTCCGAAAAGAAATCTGGTTTTTGTGTTACATCGTCAACATGGCTTATCTATCAAAGAAGTGGCTGCAGTAATGAATATTTCACCAAAAACAGTGGAAAATCAGATGACTGAGGCCATGAAATTTCTTCGTGAAAAATTAAATCAAAAATAATTTCAATTCCGAATAGGGGATTGAGCTTTATGAACTGTCATTGTAGTTAAACATGGAAAATAATTTCGAAAATACCGAAGACACTGAATTAATCATCCGCTATCTTGACGGACGACTGGACAACCATGAGGTTGATCAGTTTGAGAAAAGATTGCGAGCTGATGCTGCATTTGCGAAAGAATTTCAACAGTACAAGCATATATGGGACGTTTCTGCATTTCCATGGCAAGATTTGACTTTGTTGAAATCCGATAAGGATTCTGACTGGAAAAGATTGAAGTTAAAGATGGATAATGCCGATGAATTTATTGAACCGGTTAGTCGGACTTTAAGCAAACGCCCAACCAGAATTACGCGTTCATATTATCATGTTCTTAGAATGGCAGCAATTTTGGTGTTTATGGTGCTATCCAGTCTTGCACTTACATATGTCATGATTAATCCGGAACCTGATGTTCATGAGATAGTTTTTCGTGAGATATCAACTGATCGAAGTCAACGAGCCAGCGTGCAATTAAGCGACGGGACGAAGGTTAGTTTAAGTGTCGATAGTAAGATTAAGATGCCGGATGTGTTTGCAAGGGATGTCAGGGAAGTCGAGCTGACGGGTGAAGCCTACTTTGATGTAGCGCATTCTCCCGATCGGCCGTTTATCATTAGAAGTGGAAATGCTGTAATAAAAGTATTGGGAACAGATTTTGGAGTCAGGGCTTATCCTGATGAAGATCAAATAAAAGTAGTCGTTAAAAGTGGCAGTGTTGCTGTTACATCAAACGGCGGAGAAGAAAATAACTCAGTAGTATTAAAACCCGGACAATTAGCGCGGGTGTCGTCAAATACAAATGAAATAGATACTGAGTGGGTAGATCCAGATGCCTATCTGGGATGGATTAGCGGAAAGTTATCATTTAATCAAAATACACTCGAAGAAGTTATTGGTCAACTAGAGCGGTGGTACGATCTTGAAGTAATATTAGAAGACAAGAGTATTCTCGATCGCCGTTTAACTGCTGTTATCGACAGTAGGTCACTGGTTAATGTTATGAATGTCATTTCATTATCGGTGGATCTTTCTTACGAAATAATTGATAACAAGATTTTTATCCGAAACAATCAACAATAACAAAAACCCACAACAGGTCACCTTGTTTGTAGACAAAATGTCGCAATAGATGCAAACGACGGGGACTTAGTTTAATCCAAGCAGTCAAAAAATAAAGGTATGTCTATGAGAGCAACACTGTACCAAGTTTTAATGGCAGTATGTTTTCTGGTAGTCCCGATCGCGATGAGCGCTCAGGCCCCAGGAGCAACTGCATTCAAACCCCAGAGTTTTGCACCAACAGGCGGAAGTAATATGCTTTTCTATACGGTCCGTGAGTATAGAGATGACATTATTGACCTCCAGCGTGTTGTGAATGCAGAATTCAACGATGAGTCACTAAAAACTGTATTGATGGAAATTGCCCGCCAGGCACAACTTGGCATCGCATTTAATCCAGATATGCCGTTATTGAATAAAAAAGTTGAATTCAACTTTTTAAATCAGACGGTTGCCGATGCGCTTACACTCGCATTAGCTGATACCGAATTCGAAGCAGCATTATCACGTCGACGTGAAGTTGTTTTGGTCAAAAAACCAATCCCTGTTGAGCCTCCAGTGGTTCAGCCAGTCGTAGCTCAGGTGCGTACCGTCACCGGTAGAGTTATTGATGCGACAACTTCGGAAGCGCTTACAGGAGTAGCTGTTCAGGTTAAAGGAACCACTTTTGGTGCCGCTACGGACCTGGAAGGACGATTTTCTGTAAATGTACCGGCTGAATACGATGTTCTTCTATTTTCATATGTCGGTTATCGTCCACAAGAAATTACTATCGGTAATCAAACTTCATTTGAAGTACTTCTGGTTCAGGACGTTCTTGGATTAGATGACCTTGTTGTTGTTGGTTACGGAACGCAGCAACGTCGTGAAATTACAGGTTCAATTGCATCTGTTCCGATGGATCAAATTCGTGAGATTCCATCATCCAGCTTTGAAAATGCAATTTTGGGTCGTCTGGCTGGTGTTCAGGTTCAAGAATCCAGTGGTGTTCCGGGTGCGGGACCAGAAATACGGATTCGTGGTGTATCTACGGTAACTGCCGGTACGGATCCACTTTATGTAATTGACGGATTTCCATTTTCGCGAAATCCGGCACTTCAGGGACGTGTTGTCCGTTTGGCTGCTAACTATACAGAGCCTCCGGTTAACCCAATGGCATCAATCAATCCAAATGATATTCAATCAGTTGAAATCCTGAAAGATGCTTCAGCAGCTGCTATTTACGGATCACGTGGATCTAATGGTGTTGTTCTAGTCACTACCAATCGTGGTATACGTGACGGATCTGGTCCACGAGTGAGTTATAGTAGCTACTGGGGTGTCCAGGAAGCTGCCCGAACTGTAGATTTGATGAACGCAGAAGAGTTGATCGACTTCGTAATTGATGCTCGAAATAATAACTTCTATCAAAAATATCCGGGTCAAACCTTGGTAAATCCTCGTACAAACGAAGGTCGGCCTAATGATGGTAACGTAAGAATTCCGGAAAGTTTTATCAACTGGGATGGTACCGACACCGACTGGCAGAAAGAAGTTCTTGGAACTGCGCTTACCAGCAACTATAGTGTAGCAGTTGCCGGTGGAAATGAAAACGTAGGTTACTATGTGTCCGGAGGATATTATTCACAGGATGGTATCATCGACCGTACCGGATTCGATCGTTACAGCTTAATGGCTAATGTCGATTCGAAAATCAATGATCGTTTGGATGTTGGAGTTACACTTCAGCCTTCATATGCTTACCATCAGCGTCTGCCGACCAGTAATCCATATTTTGCACAACCTCCGGGAGTTGTTTATTCAGCTATTGTAACTTCGCCTACTGTGAGTCCATATTTGGATGGTGTGATAAATCAGACCAATAACCAGGCACATCTTGGAAATGGTATGACAGATGCTAGTAATCCATTAGCGATTATCGAGTATGTAGATGACGAAATCCGTCACATCAGAATGTTCGGTACAGCTTATGCAAACTACAAAGTTCTGGACAATCTGTCGTATCGCGGGTATTTAGGGTATGACATCAACGATTTCAAACGTGATTTCTATCTTTCACGTGATTTCCGATTCAGAACAGCTGTAGTTGGTGATCCTTATGGTCAGGCCAATTCATCCAGATCATTTAACTGGATTACTGAGCATACGTTGAACTACTCAGGTGAGTATGATCGCCACAAATATGCTGCTTTACTCGGTTTCACTTCCCAAAAAGAAGAAGTTGGTCAAAACATGGTTTATGCCATCAACTTCCCGGATGATTTGGTGAAAACCCTGAATGGTGGACAAATCGCAGGTGGATTCAGTACTGCGGAAGAGTGGTCGTTAGTATCGTATTTGAGTCGTGTTAACTACACATTTAACAGCAAATACTTCACAACGATGTCGATTCGCGCGGATAAATCATCCAGATTTGGTCGTTCTAATCAGTGGGGTTATTTCCCATCTATTTCTGCAGGCTGGTTGATTTCGGATGAAAACTTTATGTCAAAACTTCCGCAAGTCAATTACTTGAGAATTCGTGCCAGTTATGGTCAAACAGGTAACTTCCTGATTCCGAACTATGGTTCAATTGGTCTATTGGGATCTGAAAACTACGTTTTCAATAATGCAGTAAGTGGTGGAGCAGCTCCATCCACTATCAGTAACCAGGCACTTAGCTGGGAAACAACAACCCAATCAGGTGTTGGTCTTGATCTTGGAATTCTCGAAGATAGAATTAATTTCACCTTCGATTATTACCGTAGTATCACCAGTGACCTTCTGTTGAATGTGAATATCCCGTCAGCATTTGGTTATACAACTGCTTTGACCAACATTGGTGAAGTATTAAACGAGGGTGTTGAGTTCATGCTTACCACCAGAAACGTTGTTGGAAACTTCACCTGGTCAACAGATTTCAACTACTCTCAGAATCGAAATGAAGTTCTGAAATTAGGACCAGAAGGTGATCCAATACTTTCAGCTGGTGGTGCTGGTATCCGTCACATTACCATGGTTGGACAACCAATTGGTAGTTACTATGGATATGTCACAAACGGACTCTTCCTCACTCAAAGTCAAATTGATAACAGAATGCCTGATGCACTGGCACCGAATCCGGGATTGGGTGACTTCATGTACAAAGATATTAATGGGGACGGAAGAATCACTCCGGCTGACCGTACTGTAACCGGTAACTACATGCCTGATTTTACATTTGGTATTACAAACAGATTCTCTTATAGGAATTTTGATGCCAGTATCTTCTTTCAGGGTGTAGTTGGTGGAGAAATTCTAAACCTAACCAGTCGTCACTTGAAAAACGGTGAAGGTAACTTCAACGCTTACGCGGCGTTCAACGATCGCTGGAAGTCACCACAAGATCCGGGTAACGGAAAATTCCCACGTGCTGACCGACAAACAGGTCTACATGGTGGTAATGACCGCCCATCTGATTTTCAGGTTGAAGATGCTACTTATTTCAGAATCAGAAACATAACTGTTGGATACAATGTACCAAGTAGCTTATTGGGAACAGCTGTATCACGTGCCAGAATCTATGGTTCTGTAAGTAACGTGTTTACCTGGAC
>DLXM01000170.1:26031-28216 GCA_003448835.1 Bacteroidota bacterium
GAAATTGAAAAAGGAAAAGAACATGAAATCAAAAATTTATGTCTTGATAATGGCGATGTTTCTGGTCTCCTGCGGGGATGACTTCACAAACTTGTCGCCTATATCACAGCGAAACGTAGATAACTTCTACACAAGTGGAAATGACTTTGTATTGGCCATAAATGGTGCATATGCCGGATTAATGAAAACCGGAACATACAATCAAAGTTATTGGGTAATGTTTGAAATGCGTTCAGACAATACCGATCAGGGTCCGGATGTAACGGGTCTTGCTAATGAATTAGCGGTTGTTCATGCTTTTACTGAAAATGCACTCAACCAGTTTGTTGGCGATGCCTACCGCGATACATACGTGCTCATAACACGAGCTAACATCATTCTGGATAAGATTGATGCAGTTACTATGAATGAAGCAATAAAAAGCCGTATCAAAGGTGAAGCATTGTTCCTACGGGCATTAGGCTACTACCATCTTGCAATCGCTTTTGACAAGGTGCCACTCATCTTGAGTGAGGTTACCGACATCAATGCTACTGTTACTCAAAGTAATAAAACAGAGATCCTTACACAGATGGCATCTGACCTTGAAATGGCTGAAGGACTACTTCCAGCTACCGTTTCCGGTGCAGATGTTGGTCGTGCGACTAAAGGAGCTGCAGCGACATTACTTGGTAAAATCTATCTTACTTTAGGGCAAAATTCTCAGGCGGCAACTGCATTGAGAAGAGTAGTAGACAACTACGGATATCGTTTGGTAGATGATTATGCTGATATCTGGGGAGTTCAAAATGAGAATAATCCGGAATCTATTTTCGAAATCCAGTACAAAGCAGGTGGATTCGGAACCGGTAGTCCATTTACAAACTTCTTCTCCCCAAGTGCATTCTTACAAAATGGTCTCGGAAATAACCGAAATCGTCCAACGCAGCAGCTATATGATGCATTCGAAGAAGGTGACTTACGAAGAGATATCTCCATTGCGACCGGATACGTGAACCAAAACGGCGAAGATGTTGAAGCGCTTCATATACTTAAATACAGAAGTGAACCATTTACAAATGGTGATTCTGATTTGAATTGGATTGTTTTCCGATATGCTGATGTACTACTCATGCTTGCAGAAGCATTGGGTGAGTCAACTGAGTCATATGGTTACATCAATCAGGTTCGTGCTCGTGCCGGACTTGGTCCGATTGACAGTTCAACCCCTGGATCTTTTGAGCAAAAATTGCTTCACGAGCGTCGTGTTGAATTGGCCTTTGAAAATCACAGATGGGCAGATCTGCATCGATTTGATGCCGTTCAACCAGCTATGGCTGAGTTAGGACTCAATGCTAAATTGTTGTTCCCGATTCCACAACGCGAGATCGATGTATCTCCAGGAATGCAACAAAACTCAGAACATCAATAAGTACCTCATGGGGGTGTGATGCGAAAGCACACACTCCCATTTTTTATAACTCGTCAATAGTCAACATATGAAACTCTTGTTTTCACTCTGCTTTTCGATCATGATCCTCGGATCTGCATTGCATGCCCAGGATCAACCATTACGTATCATCGCAATTTTTGCACATCCAGATGATGCAGATTTTAAAATGGGCGGAACTGCTGCAATGTGGGCTGAAATGGGCCACGAAGTAAAATTCGTTTCGATTACGAATGGAGATGCCGGACACCATAAAATTGGTGGTGGACCATTGGCAAATCGTCGTAGAGCTGAAACACAAGAAGTTGTTAAACGCCTTGGAATTAAAGAATACAAAGTGCTCGATAATCACGATGCAGAATTATATCCAGCTTTGCACATTCGTCAACAGGTAATTCGTGAAATTAGAAATTGGAATGCCGATATTGTACTCGGACTAAGAACAAATGATTATCACCCGGACCATCGATATGCCGGTGTTCTGGTAATGGATGCTGCTTATATGGTAGTTGTGCCAAACGTTACTCCTGATACTCCACCACTGGAGAAAAATCCTGTGTTTTTATATATGCAGGATGGATTTGATCGTCCGTACCCATTTCAACATGACATAACCGTCGCAATTGATAGTCATTTCGAGACAAAAATGTATGGACTTGATGCCCACGAATCACAGGTTTATGAATGGAACGCCTGGGTTGCAGGATTCCTCGATCAGGTTCCACAAGACAAAGTAACCCGTTTTGAATGGCTGAA
>DLXM01000001.1 GCA_003448835.1 Bacteroidota bacterium
GGATGTATATTTTTAAACCGTTATCCTTTATGATACGTTGTGCAGAAGTTGTGTCGTAAGGAGCTGGAACCGTACTGAAGTCGTCTTCAAAATAATAGGGGTCTTCATCACATGACATTAATGTGATTGAAATAATTAGAACGGTAAAGAGAATCCAGGTTTGTTTCATACTAAATTTTAATTGCATCCGGTTGCGTATAATTTCGTCAGATCATTGATCTGAATGTTTCGAGGTCTTGAATTGGTTTCTGGCATGTGAAATCTTTACAGATATATACCTGAGAGCCAACTTGTGGACTGATTTTACTTGAAAACGTATCAAATTCAGACTTTTCAAACGAATTTCCAGTTACCACTGTGGCGAATGGTAAATATCTTCCACTCAACACCTCCAAAAATTTTTCATTTTCAGAACCCAAAATAACAATTTCTGAGCCATTATGTGACAATTTATCAGAAATTATTTGTAACAGATAACTAAACGATAAAGCATGCTCTGATAGTATACTTCCAAGCGATTCAATAGATCTGGTAGAAATCTCAGTTAACTCAATATCACCCGTGAGTTTTCCGACTTGAAAACATGCTTGTATTGCTGCTGAATTTGCTGAGGGTGTGACATTATCAAACAGATCTTTCTTGCGGACAATCAAATCCTCCTGATCGGATCTGGTGTACGAGAAACTATGTGTTTCGGAATTATAAAAAAGCTGAATCATGGTTGTTGAAATCGATTTTGCAAGTTTCAACCAGGATTCATCACCTGTTACCTTAAATACCATACAAAATGCTTCGCTAAGCAGGGCATAATCATCGCAAAAACCAGGAGTTGATTTTCCATCAACTGACGTGATTCGATAAACATCCGTACCATTTGTCGCATTATTTTTTAAATAGTCCGCATTTTGGTGGATCATTTTCAATACATCGTCATCCAATGTAATAAACCAATACTTACATAAAAATTTGAGCATCAATGCGTTCCACGATGTAATTATTTTTTTATCAGTAACCGGTGGATTTCGTTTTGATCGTTCATCCAGTAATATTTCTTTCCAGGATGAGACTCTGGAAAGAAAGTCAGCATGATTAGCCTGTGTAAGAATTGAAAAGTCCAGGGTAGAATGTGTCCTGTTCAGGATTATATTTTCTTCCCAGTTTCCACCTTTGAATACATCATAATATGCCGAAAATTCCGGGAAATCGGCTTCTGGAAGCAATTGTTGTAGTTCGTCGAATTTCCAAACGTAAAATGCACCCTCAACACCATCAGAATCTGCATCAATTGAGGCGAAAAATGCCCCATTTGAATGTGTCATTTCCTTACGTATGAAATTTACCGTTTCAGCCAGGGTTTTCTCAAACAGGACATCACCACTGACCTGATATGCATCACACAAAACAGAAATGAGCAGTGCATTGTCATACAACATCTTTTCAAAATGCGGAACCAACCATCTTGAATCGGTACTGTATCGATGAAATCCACCCCCCAATTGGTCATAAATCCCACCTAAGCACATTTTTCGTAAGGTGAAAAGTGCCATCTCACGACTGTTTGGATCACCGACCAATTTATCATAGCGTAATAAAAATTCGATATGCATTGATGCCGGAAATTTCGGCGCTGATGAAAATCCACCAAATTTTTCATCGTAATACTTTTGAGTGGTATTTACCGCATCTCGCAACGTGGTTAATGAAATTTCGGATCTATCAATGTGTGCAATAACATCCTGCTTTAAAGCCTCATGCATATCATGTGCACGTTGTTTGATTTTCTCGGGATCGTCATTGAAAATATTTGCCATGCGGACCAGGACATCAGCAAATCCGGGCCGTGAATGCGTAGTTTCCGGTGGAAAGTACGTCCCCCCATAAATCGGTATGAGGTCCGGGGTGAGCCAAACATTTAATGGCCATCCACCTTGACCGGTCATCATTTGCAAGGCTTCCATGTAAATTGCATCAATATCTGGACGCTCCTCACGATCCACTTTTATGCTGATGTAATGATTGTTCATTATGGATGCGATTTCTTCATTTTCAAAAGATTCATGCTCCATAACATGACACCAGTGGCATGATGAGTATCCCACACTAAGCAAGATCATTTTATTCTCGGATTTTGCTTTTTGCACGGCTTCAGAACCCCATGGATACCAATTTACCGGATTATTGGCATGTTGTTGAAGATATAGGGATGTCTCTGATGCTAACTTATTCAAATCAATTCGTCTTTAATGTCGAAGTTCTGCTTAGAATTCAAACAAGAAAATCATTTTTTCTTATCCGGATTTCCTTCTTTACCCCAAATTTCTTTTTGGCGTTTTTTGTAGGTGATACTACTGATTACAATTCCAACTTGATATAATATCACTAAAGGAACAGCAACCATAAACTGCGAAATCGGATCAGGTGGTGTTAAAATTGCAGCTGCAACAAAACAAACAACTATAGCAACCCGGCGATATTTTATCATGAAATCGGGGGTAATCAAACCGATTTTGGTCAGGCTATATGCAACAAAAGGTAACTGGAAAATAATACCGCATGTTAAAGTCCATAAAGTAAGATTTGAAAAGTAAGAATTGATATCAAAATCATTTCTTACGGTTTCGGCTATCTGAAACTGAGCAAAAAATTGAAGGGCAAATGGCGTTAAAATCAGATAACCGAATAGTAAACCCACAATAAACATTCCGGTAATTGCGGTAACGACCAGAGTCGAACTTTTCTTTTCACCTTGTTCAAGTGCCGGTTCGATGAATGACCATAACTGAAAAAAGAAAATTGGAGATCCCATGATGAGTCCTACAACAAATAGCGTGCCCATATAACTAAAGAACTGTCCGGGCAATGTTCTGTTTTGCAGGACTAAATCTACGGCATCGACTCCAAACCACCGATATATGAAAAAATCAGCTTTTGCAGGACCCAACAAGACCTCAGCAATAAAAAAGTCGCTAAATATGAACGCAATTACTACACCAACTCCCACACCGGATAACCCTTTCAGGATTCTCCAGCGAAGCTCCTCAAGATGATCCAAAAATGACATCTCCACAAGTAATTTAGGGGATTCGGCTTTCGGCGGCGGCCCATCCATTATTTGTCTAGGAGTACTGGTAGTATCACTCATACTTGATTTGTCTCTTGAGTTTTCAGGCGGTTACAAAATCATACAATGGAAATCGCTCACATATTGAATGAACTTCTTTTGCAACCTTCGATGCGGTGTCTGAACTTTCCGGATTCGAAATTACCTGATTCATCAAGTCTGCAATGTTTCTGAAATCTGCTTCTTTGAGTCCTCTTGTTGTCATAGCCGGTGCACCAACCCGGATACCAGATGTCACAAATGGACTTTCAGTATCGAATGGTACCATGTTTTTGTTAACAGTAATTTCAGCTCGGCTCAATGACTCTTCTGCTTGTTTTCCGGTAACTTTTTTGTTTCTCAAATCAATTAAGATCAAGTGATTATCGGTACCACCACTAATCAAATTATAGCCAAGTTCCATGAATCGCTCCCCCATAGCTTTGGCATTTTTGATTACTTGCTGCTGATAAGTTTTGAATTCCGGTTGTAGAGCTTCTGCAAATGAAACGGCTTTTGCTGCAATAATATGCTCTAATGGCCCACCTTGAGTACCCGGGAAAACACCAGAATCCAATAATTCAGACCATTTTTTTACCCGCCCTGATTTTGGAGCGACAAACCCGAGGGTGTTATCTGAATCGTTACCAACTAAAATCATACCACCACGTGGACCACGTAGCGTTTTGTGTGTGGTTGTAGTCACTACATGACAATGAGGAAGCGGATCATTGAGCAAACCTGCTGCTATCAATCCTGCAGTATGTGCCATATCCATCCATAACAATGCACCTACTTCGTCTGCAATTTCCCGGAAGGTTTTGTAATCAAAATCTCTAGTGTATGCTGAAGCTCCGATTGAAATCATTTTGGGACGAATTTTTTTCGCAGCTTCTCTAATTTTATTCATATCCAGACGGCCGGTGGACTCCTCGACACCATAAAATTTCGCGTCGTAATTTAATCCGGAAAAATTAACCGGTGATCCATGAGTCAGATGTCCACCGTGGCTCAAATCCAACCCAAGTAATGTTTCACCGGGTTTCATAAAGGCAAGATATACCGCTGCATTTGCAGTTGCACCTGAGTGAGGTTGAACATTCACCCAATCGGCACCAAATAATTTTTTTGCCCGATCCCGTGCTAAATCTTCAATTTGATCAACAAACTCACATCCACCATAATACCGTTTTCCCGGAAGTCCCTCAGCATATTTGTTAGTCAGGGTTGATCCTGCTGCTTCCATCACAGCTCTGGAGGTGAAATTTTCGGATGCAATTAACTCCAGCCCGAAATTTTGTCGGTAGGTTTCTTTTTCAATAAGTGCAAAAAGCTCAGGATCTTGTTTTTTTAACAGGCTCATCAGGCTATATGTTTTGGATGTTATTCTTGATCGGTTTTTGTGACTTTACTGATTTTGTCAACACGATTTTGATGTCGACCACCTTCAAAATGTGCTTTTAACCAGGATTCAATAATCAATTTGAGCTCGTCTGGCGACAAATATCTCCCGGGTAGGCATAATACATTGGCATTATTATGTTGTACCGAAAGAGATGCTAATTCCGGATTCCAAACTAAAGCAGCTCTTACATCAGAATACTTGTTGGCAGTCATGCACATGCCTTGACCACTTCCGCAAATTAAGATCCCTTTTTCGTATTCTCCGGAAGAAACAGCCTTCGCAACCAAAACGGCATAATCAGGATAGTCAACCGAATCTTCAGAATGTGTACCGAAGTCAATGGTGAGGTAACCCAGAGACTCCAGGATTTTTTTTACTTCAATTTTTGCTTGAAATCCTGCATGGTCACTTGCTATTGGGATAATCATTTTAGTCGAAATTTGGTGGTGAAAATGTGCTCAAATATCCAGATAATTCCGTTCAAAATAAACTACATACTTTATATTGAATTCAGTTTAACATCCGATGTGTTGTCAATGCATAATGTAAGATATTCGTACCCATTTGTAGGGACAATTCCCGGAGACTTTCAGAAACCCCGTGAACATCAGCATTCGTCCAGCCATCAGAAATGTTAGATTCATACCCGTAAAAAACAACCATCCTGCCATTTCTAAAGATTGCAAATCCCTGGGGAGGCTTGTTGTCGTGTTCATGTATTTTGGGTAAACCCTGGTCGAAGGAGTACACCTGATGAAAAATGGGGTGTGTAAAAGGAAGATCGATTAACTCATCATTCGGGAAAATCTGTTTTAATATTGGTCTGATAAATGCATCAAGACCATAATCGTCATCTATAAAAAGAAATCCACCCCGATCGAGGTATTCTCTTATGTTGTTAGCTTCAGCAGAATTAACTGTTATGTTCCCATGTCCGGTCAAAAATAAAAATGGATATTTAAAAATATCACGACTTCCAATTGATACGTCTTCAATCGTTGGATTTATAGAAACCGGCAAATTCGAATTCACATATCGAATCAGGTTGGGTAACGCCGATGGATCGTTATACCAATCACCTCCACCTCGATATTGGACCCTGGCCAGTTGAAAATCTGAGTTTTCAGTGGCATTGGTGGATTGTGCAGCTAGCTGTTGCAATCCAGCTGGCATCAACAATAAGAGAATGGTCGAAAATATTACCCAAAATATCGGAGTATTCTTTAACTTCATGTACCGAAAATACTCATTTTTATATCATATATCATGCAAAGTCGTATAATCATCTTGTTAGGAGTCATTTTTCTTTTTGGGACAAATATTTCTGCACAATCAATTAACATTGATCGAATTGAACCACTTAATTGGTGGGTTGGATTTGAGAATCCCAATTTACAGATACTGATTTATGGTGAAAACATCTCAGATTCACGGGTTAAAGTCGATTATCCCGGAGTAAAATTAGCTTCTGTGCAAATGACAGAAAATCCAAACTATCTTTTTCTGGACTTGGTTTTTGGTAATGATGTCAAACCAGGGAAAATGAAACTTACATTTACAAATGGTACTGATCGTCAGGTAGTTGATTACGAACTAAAGTCCCGAGATACATCCGGAACCCGAGCTCAGGGATTCGATGCAACGGATGTGATTTATTTGATTATGCCCGATCGATTTGCAAATGGAGATCCAACGAACGATGAGATCGAAGGAATGTATGAGATTTCAGATAGAAATCAGCCTTATGGCAGACATGGAGGCGATTTAAAGGGTATCAGAAATAATCTGGATTATATTCAGGATTTGGGGATGACAGCGATTTGGTTAAATCCGGTTTTTGAAAATGATATGCCTGGAAATTATGAGGTTGGCGCAGGATTCTATCATGGGTATGCTGCAACAGATATGTACAAAGTGGATCGCAGATTTGGTTCAAATGAAGAATTTCGTGAATTAGTTGAAGAGACCCAGCGTCGAGGAATGAAGGTAATCATGGATATGATCCATAATCACGTAGGTACCGAACATTGGCTTATAAAAGATTTACCGTCGTCTGATTGGGTACATGATCAGTCGGTTCATGGAAATACGAATTACCGTACCAGCACTATCATGGATCCGTATGCCAGTGATTTTGATAAAAATTCAACGATAAAAGGGTGGTTTGTGGATGAAATGCCTGATTTAGATCAAAGGAATGAGTTTTTAGCGACATATTTGATTCAAAATACGCTATGGTGGATAGAATATTCTGGCATCGATGGAATTCGAATGGACACTCATCCATATCCATACAAAGAATACATGGCCAGATGGACCAAAGAAGTATTAGCCGAATTCCCTGATTTCAATATTGTTGGTGAAGCGTGGATGCCAAATGTTGCGACTACTGCTTATTGGCAATATGATTTTCCGGATAAGAACGGATACAATTCATTTTTAAAAAGCGTCACTGATTTTCCTGTTTATTATGCTGTAAATCAGGCTTTTAATGAAGAAAACGGGTGGGATACTGGTATCGCCAAACTATATTATACATTAAGTCAGGACTTTTTATACACCGATCCGCTTTTAAATGTGATTTTTGTTGATAATCATGATCTGAATCGATTCTTTTCAACGGTGGGTGAGGATGTTAACAAGTTAAAAATGGGACTTACGTTCATTTTGACTACTCGTGGTATTCCACAAATTTATTACGGAACTGAGATTTTGATGGCCGGGGAGGGTAGGGACCCAAATAAAAGAAAAGATTTTCCCGGTGGCTGGCAGGAAGACCCGATCAATGCTTTTACTGAATCCGGACGAAATAAATTGGGAGAAAGTGTTGATTTACCAGTTAATGATGCGCATAAGTTTGTTAGAAATCTTGTACGTTGGAGAAATCAAACACCAGCAGCTCAAATTGGGAAACTAACTCATTTTGTTCCACATAATAATGTGTATGTCTATTTCAGACATCTGGATGGGCAAACTGTCATGGTTGCTATTAACTCCGGTGATCAGGATATGAAATTGTCGATGGATCGTTACAAGGAATTGACATCCGGATATAACGGAGCTTTCGAGGTTTTGTCTGGTCAGACGTTTTCAGATTTAGAAAATGTCTCGGTTCCGGCTATGGGATCGATCGTACTTGAACTAAAATAAAGCTTCGCCATTCTGACTTATTCACTTATTCAAAACAATAAAAATCCCCGTATTTCATTTAATACAGGGATTTTTTTTTATTTATACCATTGATGTCCACACAAGCCTCGACTACGAACAATCTCAATATTCAAAGAGTACGTATTCGACAGATGATGCATTAAAGAAATGATCTGTTAATTAGCTCCTGGCTTTAGTACTTCTACATCCACAGAAACCTGAGCGTAACTACCAAAAACTCCGATTCCACCTTCTACATTAGAAATGAAGTTTTCGATTTCGCCCGGTGATTGTGTGCTACCACCTTGTTGGATGGAAACCGATCGAATGAAATCATACATGTTATCGTCGATAGCTGAAGTACTGAGTCGGTTTGGGCCAAAAAATGCGATTCCAATCCATGGAAATTTTAATTCAATAACTGTGTTTCCATTTTGACCTGTACTGGTCTCATTCACAATACCAGATGAAACTTGATAAAAGTCTTCACGGTCACCATCCGCGTCAGCGTAAAATGGAGTGAATTCTGCATTTTCAGGATCCAGGGTTTCGTTAGCGAAAACATAATATCCCTGCCGACCAGGATAAAATGAAGGCGACAAATCGAGTTCAAATTGTTGAGGTCCCTGGTAAACAAGTGACGTTGCGTTAATCGTCCGAATTGAAAATGTATCAGGAACTACCGTTTCAGCTCTGATTATATGATTATCAGATTGAATTGTTACTTCCAGTGTATATCGATGCCTTGGGCGAACCAATAAAGACTCATTATTGGTGTTGTAAGCCCCATTTTGGATGTGTGTTAGTGGCTCAGTCCAATTCAAGTTGCCTTGCAGGTCGTATTCACGAACGACTACAGTAGCATTACTCACACCATTATTGTCGCGATTATATTCTTCAAAAATTGGTGACGTTGTCGATAGATATACGTTTGGTAGTTTTTGATCGGCAATTAAATACGATTCTATAACATACTCTTGTGTATAATCATCTTGTTCATACAGCTCACATGACACGAGCAGGATTGTTGTTAATAATAGGATTGAAATATTTTTCATAGTACTCATCAATTAAAAGAAAATGGTATAAGATAGGGTTGGTAGAATGGGCAATAATGGCACTTCAGATCGAGTTGCCGGATTATCTTCTAAATCAAATTGATAGAACCAGATGTTACGTCTGGAGTAAACGTTTATGATTTGAATTTGAAACTCACTGGTTCCCAAATTGAAGAACTTGCCTTCTCGGGTGAAACCAATATCCAATCTGTGGTAATCAGGTAATCTGGATGCATTTACTTTTCCTACAATAACAGGTTCATATGGATTCGATCCGAATGGATTTGATATTTGGGTCCGACCTAAAACACGTGTGTATGCTTGTCCTGTTGCATAATTAAATACCGCAGTTGTTCGCCATTTTTGGCTCAATCGGTAATTCAGTACAAAATTTACATCATGGGTGCGATCGTATTTAGGTGGATAAAATTTGTTGTTATTAAAACCATCAAATTCTCGTCTGGTGATTGACCAAGTGTACCCAATAAAGCCATTAAATCTGCCGGATGACTTTTCAAGTACAAGTTCTGTTCCATAGGCGTATCCACGACCGAATCTGAATAAATCAGCGTAATCAAGACCACTTGCATCAGGGAGACGCGGATCCAGTTCAAATAAGGCATTCATATCGCGGTAATACACTTCAAATTCGATATTGTATCCCTGTACCGGATAAATTTTGGCACCAAGAACGAATTGATCACCCCATGATGGAGGTACTCCTTTATCGGTTGTCAACCAGGTATCAAATCCAGAGAAAGCTTCGTTCGTGATTAAAGTCAGGAATTGGTAATAGCGCCCATAACTTGCTTGTAGACGTAATGATGGATCAGGAATGAATTCTGTAGATAAGCGTGGCTCAAAACGGACATAATCACCTTTAGTAAAATAATTGGCTCGTATTCCCGCATTCACACTCCATTTTTGCGTGAGTTCATAGTTATCCTGAACATACGCTGTTAAATATTGAGTTTGAATTCTGGATCTGAGGGACTCAATGTTATCA
>DLXM01000296.1 GCA_003448835.1 Bacteroidota bacterium
GATCCGCCTGTCCATCCAAAAATCCGCCAATTGTTTCAACATAAACTGAATCTTCGCTGGCTACTCTTGGGAATGCAACAGCAAATGATTGAGGAACGGTGGTAGATTTTAACTTGCGAAGATCCATATCGACTTGTACATCTATCTTAGTTAGGTTATAGTACAAGGTAATTTGAATTTTGGGAACGAGGCTTTCTTTCCTTTCAATTATTAGATGTCTTGATACCGGGTACTCATCCTTTACACTAATGATACTACCTGGAAGGTTAAGATATTGAAACTCCTCATTGGTACCGCCTTCTTGCATCATAATTCCAGCAAATGCTTGATCAAACTCAAGTATTTCCGTACCAGTGATTTTGTTAAAAACCGAAATTACATTACCCGAAGTAGCGTCCACTTTAATGCGAAACCACTCGTTTTCAATTTGATTTGACACTAATTCAAATTGAACAGGATTCTGATAATCACATTCGGGTGCAAGCTGGTATTTCTTCCATCCAAGAGCAGGTACATCTGAAGCAATAAAGTGAAGAACATGATCCACAATTACAGACGGAATGCAAGTTCCTGTTTCAGGATCAATCACTCCATAACGCTCGTTCCAAACAGGCTTCAGTCCAAGATTTACAAGTCCCGTGACCGCATGTCCGTGCGGATTTAACACAATCGCATGTTCACCCTCAAGTGCTGCCTGGGGATAAGAATATCTAAATGAGGCCCTTTCCCAAGCTTCAAGTGATTCAGTGGTGGCAGCGGCAACATATCCTTCACGATAGTTGAATGCACGTTCATTTTCATCATCAGAACCGTACCCATATTCGAGACCACTTCCATGTCCGCTATAATGTAACTGCATAATGTATGCTCGATCTAATCCCTTTTTCAGAGTATTCATGCCAGGGTATTGTATAGCTGAGACCACAGCCAGATTTTCTGCGGCATAAAGCCGATGCTGAGTCTGTCGATACCGTTGCATTCGATGCGGTTCCCCTTGATAATATATATCCCAGTCGGAAATAGCATCCCCTCGCATTACGGGTAATTTCCCTTCGGTTAGCGGCAATAAGGTTTCTGCAAAGCTACTAATTGTAGCCGGGACAAAACGTGGCCAGGCATACTCTTCGTTCCAACGTTTGTGCGCATCCCATTGTCTGCGGGCAATCCCGAGATTATCGCCAAAAGCCGAATTAAGTAAAATATGATCAAATGCATATCCATCAGCTTGCAATTTCCCAATGCGTTGCCACATACGATGCGCTATGGCATGATTATCTCGCTCTAGTCCGTATGCCATAGCTTCATTATACGACTCAGTGCGATAATGCACTACCTGACTACCATTGTCACCCTCCCATAACATAACTTTTGGGATTGCTTTTTGGAGTTTGTAATCACCATATACTTCGTTCAAACCGTTGGCAAGAAAACCGATCCCATTGTTGGCAAGCATTTGTGGTAAAAACCAGGTTTGACCGGGAACATCGTTGTAAATGGCTGCATTGTAAGAAATGCCAAACATCTGACTAAATTCATGGGCTTTGTCAAGTGAGCGAATCATCTCTTCTTCGCTGACCATTCCCGTAAATGGGTTTGAATAGAATGGGGAAACGGACACACGACCTTCAATTATTAAATCAATTAATTTTTCAAACTGTTCCGGAGTCCTGCCATTGTAATAGGCATCCAGCATCCAAACAGTTTCAATAGTCCATTTGAAATCGGGGTCTTCAGCACAAAGTGCCACCACATCATCCAAAATAGACATATGTATTTCCCTTACAACGGGCTGAGTATGAGTATAACCTATATCAGTATGACTTAATAACGCCAGATGGAGGTTATATTTAGGTGTAGGATGTATTTCGACTAATTGACTCGTCTCCCCTTCTTCTATCTTTATATTTACATTCAGATTGGTAGGTTCATGAATTTCCGGATACCATATCTCATGACGTGAACGTCCGAATGGGAGATTTTCTATATCAAGAACGACATTATCTCCGGGTGAACCCAAAGTAAAGTGTGCTTTTTCGTCTTTCGCTGTCGTTTCTACTAATAAATCATGTCGTTGCATTAGTTTCTCATCTACCATTTTATAGAAAAAAGTAGACCTGATTTCGATATTGTCGCTGGTTGTCAGTGCATTGGGTATTTCAACCTCAAGCGTTTGACCAGGGGATTCAATTCGTGCAAAGAACCCCCAGTCGTAGCGTAATTCGTCAAATATTACAATGGCATAATTCTGTTGCGATTGTGTCGTTCTTATAATAATCCGGTTCTCACCTTTATTTAGATTTACATCAACATAATGTGCATCAGGTCTTGCATTTTCGTCGTTAGTTGATAAGAAAAGAACTTCATCATTTACAATGACTTTTATTCTTGAATTGCCTCCAAAATACAATCGGGCATCCCCTCCTATATCACTAAAAATCACAGCCGTTGCGTATGATGCCCTTGCAGCCCAGATCTTCTCGGGTTCCTCTAAGTCGATTTCCCACCCTACAATATCATTGAAATCCAGAAACCCATCTGGATTAATTTGCTGCGGAAACCATCCCAACTCCCGAGATGGAATCAAATTCGTTTCACCAACAGGATCAAAATCATCTGGTGTACCAAACCCAACATGAGGCTGCTCGAAAGGACCCGATACTACCCAAACTGGAATAGATCCATTTTCAGTTAAATGAAATCGTTGAGCATGCATTTCAGATCCTGCATATAAGAGAAATACTAGTAGTATGATTTTATTTTTTATCATTTAGCTAATAATTATAACCCAAATTTTACACTGAAACGGTGCACCGATTCGAATACCGTTATCGTCGGAACGAAAGCATAATCTATACTCAATCTACCAAAATTACTTTGAGGTGTCATTATTCCAAATCCGATTGAAAATGCGGATATATCAGAATTAAACCGATATCCTCCACGTACAGACACCGAATTGAACACCTTCAGCTCAAGTCCTGTGTTCACCCACTCCTTGTTATCTGTAGGATGTACAATTTCAGCCGTCATTGTCAGACGATAATTTTCAGTTTGAATTAATTCATCAGCAGCACCCAATCGAAAAATCAGCGGAGTACGGAAGTTTTGGTTAACCACCTTCATATCAGGTCCAAAATGCTGCAGCGAAAAACCCAGCCTTAAATCACGAAATCCTGTATAATAGGCTGCCCCAATATCAGCCAATATATTTGTGATGCTGTAATCATCCAGGCTTTCTTTCACAAACTTCACATGTCCACCAATAACCAACTGTTCTGTAAATCTTCGCGCAACAGCAAATCCAATAGCTAAATCACCGGCGTTGACCATTCTTCCTGTACCATCCGGTTCAAAAACTGTGGTTTCTTCAAAGGAGGGGATATTTAACGAAACCATAGAAATCCCGTAAACCATCCTCCTATACGGAATTGCCACGGCTAAAGCATTATGAGATGATCCCGCCAGCCAACGGATATGACTCACAATAACCTGAGGTTTGTCTACATAAGCGAGTCCTGCCGGGTTAAAAAATATTGCATTAACATCGTTTGTTACGGAAACGCTGGCCTCACCCATGGATGCCTCCCTGGCACCTGGAGCAATTTTTAAAAATTGCAAGCCTGCCGAACCTGCCTTTGAAAAATCAAAACCATAGTCATATTGAGCCATGCTGTATTGTGGCAAAATCAACACGCAGGCAATTGCCAAAATAATGATATGTGTTGTGGTTGATTTCATTTCACAATAAGTAAAGTTCCGGTTGCCGTACCAACATCAGAGCTCACTGTCCAGAAGTATATACCTGGTGCTGTTCGCTGACGTGCGTCAGATAGTTGATTCCAAACCTCTTCTCCTGAATTAGGATTATCACGACTGATTTCCTTGACCAACTCTCCACTGCTTGTGTAGACTCTGATTGTACATTTAGCCGGGAGGTTGGTAAATACAATATCGTTAGCCTGATTCGGATTTGGAAATCCCGATGATAACTTGAAAGGATTCGGGAAAACGCGTACTGTATTGGTGTTATCGACAGGCTCGCGTGCAGCTCGAATCCCTTCTTCATTCCTGTTTGTCATCCAGCTTTCGACATTTCTTGTATCGATGGATGTAACTGCATAATAGTATTCTCCGCCAAGGCTAATCGTTGCGTCGTTATATAGCCATCTGTTGTTCGCAGCATCATAATACCGACTGAAATCAATGGGACGAGACGGACGAATGGTTGCCAGTATTTCATATGGACCGATAAACGAACGACTACTTCTGTAAATCCTGTAGTCGCGAAGTGTTGCTGAAGGAGCTAATGGATTTGTCCAAATATCCTCAATCGGATCCCAGTAAATCGAAACAGATTGTTCTGCAGGATTTGGGATTACCGTAATTTCCGGAGATGGTGGTGGGACAGATGTTACTTCAAAGTTGTTGTCCACCAACGTTCTGGCACGATTCATTGTGCTCCTGAGAGAATCTAGTCCTGCTGGAAGCTGAGCTTGTGCCGATAATCCCAGCAGTGCCCTTTGTTGAGTGATGCCGTTCACTGCTTCACCCACAACTATGCGAACCGTCTCGCCCGGGGCAATAGTGTAGGGACCAACCGACATGAGCATAAATGGAGCCAGACGTTCATTGTCCGGTGCCTGGAGACTGGTATCAGTGCCGTTGAGGATATTGTAAAGTGCCGTTACCGATGAGCTGGTCTGAGTAAAGAATCGTTCATTATTTAAAAACTGTGCATAAAATGCTGTAACTGGTTGAGGACTTCCGCCAGAAACAGGGTCGTGATGTAATATGGCGTATCCAGCATACCCGGTAGTACGTAATTCACCTTCTGATTCAAGATAATTTCCCACATCACTTGGTAAATCAAAACTCGGGGTGTCGTCCCATGTGTACATCATTCTAATATCAGGGTCAAATCGTACAAAATCGTCGACCCGATTAAAGTCATCTCCCCATCCATTGTGAACCACAAAATCCTGGTAACTAGGTCTAAGCAAATTCGGGAATCCGATAAACACATCAGAAATGGACTGACCTCCTTCATTTTTAATCAAGTATTCGAAAAATATAGTATTTGTGTAGGTACGATAGCTCCAAACCCGACTTTTTCGTATTACCCGTAAGTTTTCGTTTGTTGTGAACTCGGCCGTTATGGTTTCTTCGGCTTCATTCGGACGAAAACCGGGTTCTTCCACGTAATTTGTTTCTTTTCGGAGGGGTTGGACATTAACTACATTTACGGTTTGAAACGGACCGTTTTCGACGAAAAATATTGTGCCATCATTTCGTCGCCCGCCAATCCATAAACCTGCCGATACCCGATAATGGCGCTGATCGTCTTTATTCATGACCGTTGGTCCCCCGGGCCAATCCAGACTTGGGTAGTTCTCGAATCGATTGTTCGGGTCAGGTGCTCCCAAACGACCGTCATCACGCACTGTTTCCCACAAATTGCCACGATTGTGAATTTCAAACGCAGCAGTTCTCGATTGAGCAGTAACCAAAATCGGCATGACTGTGAAAAGTGCAAATAGGAGATATTTTTTCATAGAATCAGAATCCATATTTCACCCCAAAATAAAACCTTCGCGGTTCAAAATAGTTTTGCCAGCCCATGTCGTATCCACCGGCATCTACATCCGTAATAATTCCATCCTCCACAAAGCGACGGGTTGCATCGGCATCAAATAAAAAATCACCGTATGAGCGTAGATTCCTGGTATTAATGACGTTTGTTACGAGTATGTAAGCCGAAAGAATGTGACTTCTACCAAACGTAAATCCTTTTTCTAACCTTAAATCCACATTTTGTGATGATGGGAATCTAAAATTGTTAAATGTATCCGGCGGATCGTTTGGTCGGAGGTAGGTAAAAACCTGTCCACTCACGAAGCGGTACATCAAGCTGGCATTCATTCCATTACTGAAATAGGATAAATTGGCTCTCAATATATGAGGTCGACTAAAACTTCGTTCCACGGGTATGCGTTTATTAACATCAGTGTCCCATTCGTAGGAAGTAGATCCGTCATCGTTAATTGTTACGATTCTTGGACTCGCCCGCCCCATAGTAGATCGGCTAAAACTATAATTGGCATCGAAGTTCCATTTACGGCTGAAAAGTGTCCTTAGGTTCACCTCAAATCCCCGTGAATCTCCGTAATCACCCGAGAAGAACGAAGCATAACTTTGATTTGGATTAATTCGGTCAAAAAATGGGTCATAACCTCGAACTGCTCTATCAAAAAGGCCCACTCGTTCTTCGGTTTGGTCAAAAACATCTTTGTAAAACGCCGTTACATCCACAACAATGAAATCCCTGAAATTATGCTTAACACCAACTTCAAACTGTGTTGTTTTCATTGGTTTAAGTGGTTCTCGGGTGTAAGAAACCACCCGTTCGGGATCACCATCATTAGATCGTATATGATTCGGAGCACGTCCTTCGGCATCGGCAAGATCCAGTTCCTGTCCAATCAGACGGACCAGATACTCCGGTCGAAAATATACAAATTCGAACATCTGATCGAGAGCAGGCATCTGATAAAAATGTCCGTAATTGAAATGAAGCAGGGTATTGACCGACATCGGGAATGATACGCCAAACCTCGGACTAATCATGTGGTAGTCGCGATGTCGTTGCTGAGGCTGGTTTATGGCGTTATCGAAGCTATATTTAACATTGCCGTTTGAGTCGATTTGAGTATTCTGAGGATCTATTCCCGCATTATAGTTCGGGTTGATGCCCAAATTGAAATAGTTTGTAGGTACAAACCAGTCCCGATTCGGGTTAAAGTAGTCATACCTTAGCCCAAAATTCAAAATCATGCTGTCGAACTCCATTTTATCCTGCAGATAAACTGCAAATTGAATAGGATTAAAAGTATCGTGTAACCCACGGTTTAACCAGAGACGCTCATCCATCGAATAAGATGTAAGCCTATAGTTGTACCTTTCAGCGTAAGTGTTATATCTGAATTCAATACCGGTCTGAATCAGATTGTTTCGGTCTGCCTGCCAGTTAAGGCCAAAATTAAGTGATAAATCCAC
>DLXM01000021.1 GCA_003448835.1 Bacteroidota bacterium
TAATATCCACCGGTATTAAGCTCAACATGTGGAATTACGTTCAACGTTGCAGGTGATTTGTACGGACTCGATCCGTTATAGGTAGCAAAACGATTAAAAAACTGCTTTAAATAATCAGATTCAAAGCTTTTATCAACCCGATTACTGACTGTTGAAAAAGCATCGATTTTCAGCACATCGGATAACGGTAATCGAAGTAAATCGGTCCATTGCCGAAGCGGATGATAAATAAAGGTCGATGCCGTGAGGTCATACAATCGTTCTGAATATTCGAGGAAGTCACGATAGTTCTGAACATCACCTGACGCAATACGACTAATTTCATTTGAAGCAACATCCACATCCTGATACGAAACAAATTTTGTACCATCGGCAAAATAATAGGTACAAAGTGACTCCAATGACTCAAGCTCAAGATAATCCTCACGCCGAACGCCACACTCAACAAACAACGCATCCAATACCCAGGGCATGGTCAATAAACTGGGACCGGTATCAAAACGATATCCATTAGACCGGAATTCATTCAACTTCCCTCCCACTTGCTCATTTTTTTCAAGAACAGTAACCTTATGACCCTGACGTGCCATTAGACACGCTGAGGCCAATCCCCCAACACCGGCTCCAATAATCACAACTTTTTTTGAATTCATATTTGAACGATGATTCGAATTGAATTAGATTCTATTCACTTATTCAGACCAAAGGTAACAAACATACAGTCAATAGCATTCACTAGGATTTCATAATTCATGGATCAGGTCAAGTCAAAATTTCGTTTCAAAAAGAATGAACGCGGATTTTCGGAATTAGCCTTCCCGTTTTTGCGTGCCATTATCATCCAGGGATGTAAAATTGTATTTCGCCCACAATTGGTCAATCCGGAAAACATGCCAACAACCGGTCCCTGTTTTATCTATGGAAATCATTCAAATTATGTTGATCCATTTTTGATCAACACCTGGATGTACAATGAACCAACTGCCGGAGTCATGACCCGTGAGCAATTTCATAAAACGATTCCTTCGATGTTCATGGATAGTATCGGGATAGTGCCGACAAGTAAATACGTACCTGAACCCGGTGTAATCAGAAGTGTTCTAAAAATGATACAGCAACAGCGCATGATTGTCATTTTTCCTGAAGCTGGTAGAAGATGGGACGGACGCCCCAAGCCTTTTCTTGAAAGCACCATAAAGTTGTTTCACAAGATGAAAATCCCGGTGAATCCGGTTCAGATCCACGGATCTTACCTCACCTGGCCTCGATGGGCCACATATCCACGGTACGGACGTACAGAAATTCACTTTCTGAGTCCCATCCATCCACAAGATTACCCCGATTACGACACTTTTGCTAAAGAAATTGTAGATGCGGCCGAATTCGAAGAGTATAATCCACCGGAAATTTGTGTTCCCAAACGGGCTTTCAGACCTGCAGCAGGTGTAGAACGATTTATTTATCGCTGTCCTGTTACCGGTGTTAGTGGTGCCGTTTTTAGTCCGAATGGTTACAAAGTTCACAGCACCTATGCCGACTTTGAATATACCATGACTCCGGCATCCCGACTAATAGATAAACACGGCGAAATCCACTCCCTTCACGACATGTTTGATTTGATTCGTACCATGCCAATAGTCGCAAAAGATGGCATCGTAGCTGAAGTCCGAGGATCTAAAGTCTTCATGATGCGAGATGATTATCAGTTGAAATCATTAGGTAAAGCACATATCCGCTTCTTTACCGACAGAATCATTTATTCTATTGGATCAGATGAAAAAGTCATTTCCATTCAGGAAATGTTGTGGATGTCGATAGAAGGAAATAACAAATTGAGTCTCACAATGCGCGATTATACACTACAAATTGAACTCGAGGGTCTCGATTGTGCATTAGAATGGCGAGATTACCTAACACGTCTTAAAAAAGGTGAACAAACCGTAACATCGATGTAAGGAACAATATGAGCGCCTGGTTACTTGAAATTACCCTAACTGAATTAGCACTGGATTTTTCCATATTCGGGGTTTTATTAGTACTCGCCACCATACTGCGCAGACACATCAAACTGCTTCAGGAATATCTCATCCCCAACAATTTGATCGCCGGTGTATTGGGACTCCTACTCGCAATGGCAGTCATTGATTTCAACTTGCTCAGCTCAGAACGACTGGGTGCTTACGTTTATCATCTTTTGGCATTGCTTTTTATCGCATTTGGACTTCGAAAACCATCAAAATCGATGGGACTCACCCCAGTCAAATTCAGTGTGATTTTTATAATGACCTATCTGGTTCAGGGAATTATCGGTTTAACCCTGGCATTAGCGCTTGTCTATACCATTATGCCTGATCTATTCCCGGCAATCGGAATGTTATTGCCGTTGAGTTTTGGGATGAATCCGGGAATTGCTTACAGCATGGGCAACAAC
Organism: Bacteroidota bacterium; assembly: GCA_003448835.1. Lineage (GTDB taxonomy): Bacteria > Bacteroidota > Rhodothermia > Balneolales > HLUCCA01 > UBA11400. The sequence continues at coordinate 2,432 of DLXM01000021.1, forward strand.
TGGGAAAACTTCGGATTCGAATTTGGGGGGACAGTTGGGTTAAGTTTTGCAGCAATGGGTTTTGTAGTTGCTTACACCGTTGGGATTATAGCTATGAGAAATGGTATCAGAAAGGGCAAAGCAACATACATTAACGAGTCCACTGCCGAAGAAAATGAAGCTATCCGAACCGGCATTCAGCGTCCCGAACATCGCCCGATCATGGGCCATCAAACCAGTGCAACCGAGGCAATAGAGAGTCTGACCTTGCATTTTGGATTTATTGCATTGACATATGCTGTGACATACGCCATTATGCTTGGACTTGAAAATGCTTTGCATTACATCGGCGCCGAAAAAGAAATTCTCACGTTGTGGTCATTTCATTTTATAATTGCTGCTCTCATTGCTATGTTAGTCCGCCGGTTTATTGACGGATTTAATGCCAGTCATTGGATTGATGATGGTACCATGACTCGATTTGGTAACGTATTTATGGATTTCATGGTCGTTGCATCGGTTTCAGCAATAACCATAGCGGTAGTCACCATGTACTGGTTCCCGCTTATCCTGATGGGTACGACCGTAGCGATCGCGACCTGGTACGTCATAAAATGGGCATGTGACAGCTTATTCGACGATTTCACCTTTGAGCGGGATATTGCAATTTTTGGAAATCTAACTGGCACAATGCAAAGTGCGCTGGTTTTATTACGTGTCCTTGATCCAAAATTCAAATCCCCGGTTAGTTATGACCTGGTTTATGGAAGTGGATTTGCATTGGTTTTGGGATTTCCTCTACTTATCCTGATTAATGCTCCGGTCAACTACTTTGACAACGCATTGGAAGGATATTGGCTAACCATCCTGGCTATGGGAATTTATCTGGCTTTTTTACTTGTGGGATGGAATTACTTAAAGAAAAAATAACTCGAGTTAACTGCGTTCACCCAAAGTAATAACTTCCATGTTTTGAAGTTTACCGGCATGGATTTCAAATCTGACTATGGTTCTGTGCAGCTGAAATCCCTGCTTTCCTGCAGCACCCGGATTCATATACAACATATTATTTAGTTGCTTATCCCGCACAATTTTAAGGATATGTGAATGGCCACATATGAAAACATCCGGGGTATTTAATTCAACTTCCCTTCGGATCGGCAACGCATAACGTCCAGGATTTCCACCTATGTGTGTCATCAAAAAGTGCATCCCCTCTAACTCAAATCTCAATGTGAGAGGATAAACCTGGCGGATATCAGTCCCATCAATATTGCCGTATACTCCACGTACAGGTGCTATCTTAACGAGTTCGTCTGCCAATTCCAGCGTGCCAAAGTCACCTGCATGCCAGATCTCGTCACATGATCCAAAATACTCCCGAATTTTGGGATCCAGGTAATGATGTGTATCTGAAATAAGTCCGATTTTTACCATATCGATATTTTTCTCTTGCGATTGTACCAAATATAAATGAAATGCTACTCATCTACGAACAATTCCGAGTGGATTTATATATATTTGTGTCCATGCAATCATTTAGTATAATTATTGTTTCGTGGAATGCCCTGCATCATCTGCAGACTTACCTCCCATCTGTATGTGCCACAAAGCATTTACGGTATGAAGTGATTTTGGCTGATAATGCATCCACAGATGGATCTGCCGAGTGGGTAAAAAACAATTTTCCACGTGTTCGCATTATTAGTCTGGATCAAAACTATGGTTATTGTGGTGGAAATAATCGAGCGGCAAAACACGCTAAACACGACAATATTATATTCCTGAATAACGACGTTGAAGTCACTCCAAATTGGCTGGATCCCATTGAACGCATGCTTGATTCAAATTCTTCGATCGCAGTGATTCAACCCAAAATCAGATCGAGGAAACAGCGAACACATTTCGAATACGCTGGAGCGGCAGGCGGATTCTTAGATAAAAATGGGTACCCTTTCTGTCGAGGTCGCATATTTGACACCGTTGAGGAAGACATAGGCCAATATGATGAAGCAACTCCGATTTTTTGGGCAAGCGGTGCAGCATTGGTTGTTAAAAGAACAGTATTTCATCAGATGGATGGATTCTACGAACCATTTGAATTTCATATGGAAGAAATTGACTTGTGCTGGAGAATCCAATTAGCCGGAAAACAGGTCTGGTATTGTCCTGATAGCGTAGTCTATCACCTCGGTGGTGGATCTTTAAGCGCCGATAATCCACAAAAAACATTTTACAATTTCAGGAATAATCTAATCATGCTGGCCAGAAATCTTCCATCTCGATTTCTGATTTTTAACATTCTGAGAAGGTTGGATTTAGATGGACTTGCAGCATTTAAATTTTTATTAAGCGGAAAAACTCGAAATTTCGGTGCTGTTTTTCGCGCTCATTTTGCCTTCTACAAACACATCCCCCGAATTAAAAGCTATAGAAACGAATCACAACTTCGAATTCGAAAGCCAATTGCATCCATAAATGGTGGCTACGGGAAATCTATTATTGCCAGCTATTTCATACTTCGACGTAGAACTTTTTCTTTGATAACAGGTAAATCGATAACCGGTTAAGTTTACTTCACAAAATTTACCATAAAGATTGATTAATTATAGAGCAGTTTTAATTGTAAATGACGAGTTAATTTTACGTATCTTCATGCCTTGCAATATTTTAACTATTTGTCATACTAAATTTTAGCCACATCAATTTCTCATACGTCTATATGTTAACACAATAATAGCAATGATCTGACTCGTTAATATTGTAAAGAATTGTTTATATCCATTTTAGTAGATCTTACATTAATCACCGCTTATTCCTGAATAAAAAAATTTTGGGGCACATACCCAAAATTTCAATAGTTGATTTCGATTATAAAAATTGATATCGACCTATTAAATACTATGACAACATCTACAAAATACAATCCTGTTGTAATAGACAGTGAATCAAATTTATTTGAAAGCCTTATTGAAAATCTCCCCAATATTTTCTTTTTGTTTAACGAGCAGGGAAAGCATCTATACTGGAACAGAACTCACGAGTTTGTAACCGGATATAGTCATGATGAAATTCTGAATATGCATCCCAGTGATTTTTTTGACAAAGACGCTGACCTTGTCAAAAAGCACATTTCAATTGCTTTTGAAACTGGAGAAACCTCTGTTTCTGCAAATTTAGTATTAAAATCAGGCGAAATTATCCCATATCGCTTTACAGCTCGCCATATAATTTACAAAGGTGAGTCAAGTATATATGGAATCGGTGTTGATATCAGCGAAAATGTAAAAAAAGCAATATCCACCGAATTCAGTGAGCGACGATTCAGATCCCTCGTCCAGGAAGGCAATGATTTAATTGCCATAGTAGATTCAGAAGGTATATATAAATATGTGAGTCCCACATCAGAGACCATTCTGGATATCCACCCGGATACCCTAATTGGAAAGAATGCTTATGATTTCATTCACGAAGATGATCATCTCAAACTTGCTGAAGCATTTGATAATTTAAACTCTACAAAACGAGTCGTAGTCGAACCATTTCGTTTTAGACATAATAATGGATCCTGGCGATGGATTGAAACAATTTTGGTGAACATGACAGATGATCCTACGGTTAATGGTATCGTCGCAAATTCAAGAGATGTCACCGAACGTGTTATTTTGTCCAATGAAATTATTGAACTACAACAACTATTGAACAATGCTGCAAAATTAGCACGAGTCGGTGGATGGGAATTCGATTTAAAAAACGATAAACTCACCTGGTCACCCATCACAAAGATAATCCATGAGGTTGATCTGGATTTTACGCCAGATGCTGAAACTGCATTGAATTATTATCGTGAAGATGTTCGGGACGAGGCAATAAAATATTTTCAACGAACCATTGCAACTGGAGAAAAATCAGATTTTGAAATGCCGATCATTACTCAAAAAGGTAATGAACTTTGGGTGAGGGTAGTTTGTAATGCCAGATATAGTTCGGGAGAGTGTACACATATTTATGGAAGTTTTCAGGATATAAATCGCCAGAAAAATGCTGAAGAAAAATTAATTCAGTTAAATAAAGAACTAAACAAATATATCACAGAATTACACCGCTCTAATGCTGACCTCGAACAATTTGCATATGTAGCATCTCATGATCTTCAAGAGCCGTTAAGAATGATCAGTAGCTTTTTAACTTTATTGAAGAAAAGATACGACAGACAATTAGATGAAAAAGCGCATCAATACATAAATTTCGCCTATAACGGAGCCGCTCGAATGCGACAAATCCTGTTAGATTTACTAGCATTTTCCAAATTAGGTAGCAAAGATCATCAAGTTGAAAATGTATCTCTGGATGTTGTACTCAATGAAGTATGTAAATTATTAAGACAGCCGATAATAGAGTCCGGCGCGACCGTACATTTTGAAAATTTGCCCATCATTGAAACAAAACGAACTCCGCTGGTTCAGATGTTCCAAAACCTGATTAATAATGCAATCAAGTATAAAAAAGACAATGTACTGCCTATGATTAACATATCTGCTACTGAAAATGACGAAGAATGGACTATTTCAGTGGCTGATAATGGTATTGGAATCGAAAAGGAATACTACGAACGTATTTTTGTCATTTTTCAGCGATTACATAATCAGGAAGAGTATGGCGGAACTGGAATGGGATTGGCAATAGTGAAAAAAATTGTAGGTAATCTCGGTGGCAAAATTTGGGTCGAATCAGAGCTCGGAAAAGGTTCTACCTTCTATTTTACATTACCCAAGAAAACTCTACCTTAACGGGNNCGGATTTAAACACCTCCACTCCTTTTTAGCCTATCCGCTATTGATTGCCGTTGTAATCGCATTCCTGATTGCAGCATATGCTTTTTTCACAAAAGCACCATACACTAAAATGCATCGGATTTCAGCTCTTATTGGATTGATTTCCGCCCACCTTCAGCTCGTATTTGGATTCATTTTATATTTCCTTTCTCCACTTGGATTCTCAAATTTTTCCGGCGAGAATATGGGTGACTCAATTTCCCGTCTATACTTCCTTGAACATCCCTTGATGATGATCCTGGCTATTGTTTTCATCACAATTGGATTCTCAAAGGCAAAACGTGCTAAAAATGATCTGTCAAAACATAAAACCGTTATGATTTTTTACGGTTTGGGTCTGATCTTCGCTTTGTCAAGAATTCCATGGAGTGTCTGGCCTCAATTTTAATTCCACTCAGGACAAATTATGGATGAAAAAATTGTCACCCGGATTGGGTGGTTTGCCTCATTAATGGCAATTGCGATGTATATATCATATATCGATCAGATTATGTTAAATCTTGCCGGACAACCCGGATCAATAATCTTACCAATAGTCACTACTATTAATTGCCTGGCATGGTTCTTTTATGGATTTCTTAAAACAAAAAAAGACTGGCCTATAATCGTATGTAACATTCCAGGCGTATTTCTGGGAATAATTACTGCCTTAACAGCTGTAGTTTAATTGTTAAAATTGTATGGAATGCCCACTATGCCACACAACTGAAAATATTCAAATTGACTTGGTGTACTTTGAATGTCGCCTTTGTGGTGGTATTTACATGGATCAATCTCACTATGTAAACTCACAGACCGAACGTGAGCGTTATGAAGAACATCATAATGATCCGAATGACTCAAATTATCGGAATTTTGTTTCACCGATTACTGAACATGTAATCGAAAATTATCAGTCAACATCACTTGGATTGGATTTTGGATCTGGTACTGGTCCCGTTATTTCAAAAGTTTTGCAAGAAAAGGGGTACCAACTATATCAATACGATCCCTTTTTTGCACCAGACCAATCAGTACTCACCCAAAAGTACGATTTTATAGCCTGTTGCGAAGTAATAGAACACTTTCGTCATCCGGACAAAGAATTCAAGCTACTCTTTGATATGCTAAATCCAGATGGACAATTATTATGCATGACAAAGTTATATACAGAGAATATTCCATTTAAAAACTGGTATTATCGGCGCGATCCAACCCATGTCTTTATCTATCAATCCAAAACAATTTCCTTCATCAAACAACAATTTGGATTCAAAAACAGCATCATAAATAGCCGATTGATCGTATTTGAAAAATAGATCATTTCTCGATTGTTGATTTACTATCCATCCCGAATTCAGTATCATAGTAGTAACATATTCATTCATTTTCGTCAGATTTACTGACTAAATAATATTCCGACAATCTAAATTACTATTATGAAATACTACACTTCAAAACTTATTCAATCTCCTGATTTACAAACACTACGTGAAAAAGTAGAAGCCGCTCTTAAAACTCAAGGATTCGGTATCCTCACAGAAATCGACATACAGGCAACCATGAAGAAAAAATTAAACAAAGATTATCTTCCACACGTCATTTTAGGTGCCTGCAATCCGGTTTATGCGGACAAAGTTCTGAGTATTGAGCCTCAAGTCAGCACTCTTTTGCCTTGCAATGTTACAATTCGCCAAACGGAAGATGGTATGTTTGAAGTTGCTGCAATGGACCCGGCAGCTGCAATGGGTATAATTGGCAATGATGATTTGACAAAGCATGCTGTGGAAGTACGTGATTTACTGGATAATGCATTAAACACTTTATCTTAATTAATCTGATACTTTCATCGAAAGTTATCTTTAATTCCAAATTCATTTCTAAAATTATGTATTACATATTGCACTATAAAACTGTCCCCGATTACATCGAAAAGCGTACTCCATATCGACCGGAACATCTTGCTCTTGCCCAAAAGAAACTCGATGAAGGTTCTCTTTTCATGGCCGGAGCATTATCAGACCCTGCTGATGAAGTCATCATGGTATTCAAATCAGAAAGTCCGGCATCTGCAGAAGAATTTGCAAATAATGATCCATACGTTAAAAATGGCGTAGTCGTGTCATGGAGCGTCCGACCATGGAACGTAGTCATTGGAGGATGACCATTTACATCGGCCAAAATGCATGATTTTTCCTTATATTTGTGGCTCATAAACGCAAAAAACATCGATGAAACCAGATTTTTACAGAGATCACACACCAATTGATCAAATTGGTGTAGAAGAACGGGTCGCCAGACTCAAAACACGAAGTATTAAAAAAGACGCTAAGAAATTTGCGCTTAGATTAGCTTTGAGTATGGTCGATCTAACGACGTTAGAAGGAATGGATACGCCAAATAAAGTGATTCAGTTATGTCGGAAAGCCGCCAGACCTCATTCAAGCGGATCAAATATTC
>DLXM01000255.1 GCA_003448835.1 Bacteroidota bacterium
AAGCGGGTGCGAGAGCTGGAAGCCGAGAATAGTCGGCTAAAGAAGATGTATGCCGAGTTGGCGCTGGAGAACGCGGCGATCAAGGACGTGCTCTTCCGAAAGTTGTAACGCCGGACGCAAAACAGGCGGCTGTTGCAGTGATGGTGACTGAGCATCGCCTGTCCAAGGCCCGGGCCTGCCTTTTGGTGGGTCTTGTCGCGTACGGTGTTATACCGGCCAAAAGTGGATCGATTGGCACGAGACCGCGAGGTGATTGATGCCATTAATGATGTCATTGCCAAGCGTCCTCGCTAGGGCTTTTGGAAATGCTTTGATCGGATTCGGCTCGATGGAAACGGTTTTAACCATAAGCGCGTGCATCGGGTGTACTGCGAAATGAGGCTGAACATGAAGCGCAGAGCCAAGAAGAGGATTCTCACCAGCCCAGCCCAGCCTTTGGTTTGCCCTGTTGATATCAATGAGACTTGGACGCTGGATTTCATGCGCGATACGCTTGACGACAGCAGGCCATTCAGAACATTGAATATGATTGATGAAGGCAATTGGAAGCATTGCGTATTGAGGTCAGAACTTCAATCACTGCAGCCCGAGTAGTCAGGGTCATGAATGAACTGATTGAATGTTATGGAAGGCCAAAGGCGAATTTGTCGACTGGGCCGAAGAGAATGAAATCCAGATGTGCTTCATTCAGCCTGGCAAACCAAACCAGAATGCATTTATTGAACGTTTCAATAAGTGCTATGGGGAAGAAGTCCAAGATGCCAATCTGTTCAACACACTAACAGAGGTTCAAGCCGCTACCGATGAATGGGTTATGGATTACAACGAACTCTAACCCTACGAATCACTGGGTCAGGTACCACTCACAACATTTATGCCACGGGTTTTTAAACAGGAAATCTCTATTTCTGACTATTGGCCTTGACAGAGAAGTCTACGTAATGATCCGGAGTTATGATTCAGATTGAGAGCAATCGGTCATATACTGTATCCTTGCTTATAGCTAATTTCGTAAAAAAGCACTCTACTCTTAGCTGATATGTCTGTGTTTAGTAATTAACACAACCAAGTACCAAAAGGATACTTTTCACTTTACATTATTAAGTGGAGTAAATGAATTGAAATGAAAATGGGAGATGTAACTAATGAGAAGTGACCTATATCAGTTGACAACAATTATAAAAGAAAAAGGTTTCCGACCCAAAGGGTTTTTAGAGGTGGGATCACGAGATGGACACGATGCAAAATATATAGCTGAATTTTTTGCTATACCCCCAAAGAATGTGTATATTATTGAGCCTCATCCTGACCATTTCAAGCAAATTATTTCTAGATACCCTGATTATAATTCATACAATTTCGCCGCGTCTAATGAAGCAGGTTTAACGCAATTCAATGCAGGCAAAATTGGTGAGGAATTAAACCCTGGAAAGTCATCTATATTATCAGAAAAAAACAGATTTATAGCTAACACTATAATGGTGCAAACAAATAGATTAGACAGTTGGTTATCTTCAACTGAATGCGTTGCCGACATAATAAAAATTGATGTTGAGGGATATTCTTGGGAGGTCTTGGTTGGACTGAAAGATCAGTTGAGTAAATTTCAGTATATACAAATAGAACTTGAGAAGGTGGAGGTTTGGAAGGGGCAGTATTTAAGGGATAGTTGTGTTGAATTAATGAATTCGTTTGGTTGGATTGTAACCCATGAGGTTGATATTCAAGGTCTGGGTGTGCAGTGTGACATTTTGTTTGAAAAAGTCCATTTGTAATGTAATCCAGTCAAAATTAATTTGTAACACAAATTATTAACTTATTTAAAAAATAATACAAAAACATTGGTAATGGTTTGAATTTTTTGGGATAAACCAAATGAGTGCTTCTGCTGAACGACAGTACTGTATATACCGTGATGCAATAAAGCATCTGCCTGAGGAATACGATCCAGCTAGATGTGTTTTTTTTGAGAAAGCATCAAGGGAGATTCGCGAAAATAGCGAGTTTATTATCTTTGCAAAAAAAGCAATAGAAGATGAGGAGATGAAGCGTGGAAGAACATTTACATATTGGATGATGAATGGGCATATGGAGTATCGTGCTGGTAGAGACCCAACACCATATTACTTAGTCGCACAAAAAATGTTACAAGAAAAGCAAATTCGTGCTGCGCATTTTAATTACTTTGTAAATTCATGGCGTAGTTTGGAATTGTTTCAAAACTTTGAACTAGAAAAAAATGATTTCAGTACAAAATTAAACACGGACACCTGGGAGAAGGTTGAGTTTTCTCTAAAAGATCCTGTGAGTATAGACTTTACAGTTTTGGTTGGATGCGATAGTATATATGCTATAAAGTATCTCAAGCTACTTATTCATTCTGTAAATAAAGCAAAATTAGAATTTAGATTGCTTGTTAGAGTATACATACTTAACCCAACTCAAGATGTTAATGTTTTTATGGTTGAGTTGAAGGATTATGTTGATAAGCTAGAGAAAATTTTCCTAGATATTATATTTATAAAAAGTGATGATATTAATGTTGACAAAGCATTGCTTACATCAATGAGATTTCTATATTTACCGCAATCTCTAAAAAAAACATCTGTACCAACAATAGTGGTTGATATTGATAGCTATTTTGAATCATCAATTTTTTCATGTCTTTCACAACTACAAAAAAAAATAGATGTAGGTATTATGGGCTATGAAGGTCATTTAAATCATCAGTTGGATCAGCCATGGCGAACAGCTGCAGGTGCAGTTTTTGTCAATGCAAATATTAATGGTGAAACATATTCAAAATGCGTTAAGCATTATATTGAAAACGTTTACTCTACGGATGTTGATTATCAAAATAGAAACTTAAACTGGGGTATTGACCAGGTGGCGTTGTCAAGAAGCATAGATTATCTTAAAAATGACACAATCAAATTTGGCGACCTAAAAATTGGACCACATATTGATTTTGCTCGTTCGGATAAAGAATTGTTTTTAGAAAAATATGGATTTAAATAAATAAGTCATAAACTATCATTTCATCCTGTGGTTTCAAATGCGAAGTGCAACAAGTCGGCGGTA
>DLXM01000245.1 GCA_003448835.1 Bacteroidota bacterium
TTGGAATGCCTTAAAACCGCGATCGTTAATGCTGGTCAAAGGCAGCACTTCTAGATCTCCGCCGTCGGGTTCGCCAATCAAGATACGCCAGTCCATAGGCATTTTGATTGTATGCTCACCGATTTGCAGTACTAAGGCAGGTGCGTTGAAACTTTCCAAGAAGATTAACGGAATATAGTGATAGTCAGGATTGTGAGGATCGCTGTTGTCTAGAATTGCAAAACGCATGTCATCCACTTCTTCTGGAAGTGTGTCTAAATCGTAAGCCAAGTTATCAAGTGTTAAGATACGCAAAAAAATCTCCAATGCAGTTACTAAAGTTTAACACAGCTACTCCGGTTATACAACCTTATGTTTATCGAAAAGTGGGTCGATCAGGGATTAGTCCAGTCAAGTTTTTCAGAAGTAAAAGGATAGTTGGCTTCCTTGTAAAAGGCCTTACGTTTGGTTAGATGCCGACGAGCAAATTTACAGTTACTAGTAATATCCCAGATTTCTACATGGTCCTTGTCTTCGGCTTTTCGAATGCCGCGGCCGATACTTTGAATTACTCTAGTAAAGCTCTTGCCAGATTCCACCATAACCAAATTAAATATCCTAGGAATATTGATACCCACAGCAGCAACACCATATGTGGCAATAATAATCTTGTTAGTTGATGTAGCAATTTCATCATATTCTTCTTTCCGGTCTGTGGCTTTGGTGGCACCCGACACAAACACTACATCAGGGCGGTCAGATAACAAACTAAACATGGAACTCATTTGTGTTTGTAAAATTTTACCTGTTTCGATACGATCTACCAAGATAAGTGTGTTGCCAGTTTCCTTGATTTTATCTACTAATCGAGCAACAGCTTCCATGCGTTCGGGTGTGGTCACTAGGTATTTGAGTTCGCTTTGATAGTCCTTGTATTCCACGTGGTCTATCAACTGCACGATGTTGACATGGCATTGTGCCAACACGCCTTGTGCCTGTAACTCACTGGCACGCAGTCTACCCACTACTGGACCAAGGCTCACTTCCAAGGCCTTGAATTCAAAATCTTCTTTAGGAATGGTTCCGGTCAAGCCCCATCTAATGGGTATTGTGGACATTACTCCTGTCAGTAGAGTTTTAAGAGCATCTGCTTTGGCCATGTGTACTTCGTCAACGATCACGCACACCACGCCTTCTAGGAACTCACCAATGGTGATATCCACGTCGCCCTTTTTGGTGTTCTTCAACAGCACATTCAAGCTCTGCCAGGTGCAGATAGTGTGCATGCGACCAAATTCTTTGCGATCTCCGAAGAACACCCCGGTGTCTAGTCCGAGGTTAATGTAGTCTTTTTCCGTCTGTGTCACAAGGCTCTTGTTGGGCACTATTACGATGCTACGACCATAAGGGGTGACAGCGTGGCTCAAGGCCGCGGTCATCACAGTCTTGCCGGCACCGGTGGCCACTTCCTGTATACACTGTGGATTGGCCAGGAAGTTATTGACGATCTCGATCTGATAGTCCCGTAAGGTCACGGGTTCTCCGGCCTGAGGATGTCCTTTGGGCCAAGCATATTCACTGAAAGTGTTTTCTTCTACAGGAGTNNTCCAAGATCGGGATAATTTCGGGTAGCAAGTTGACATAAGTGCTACCACCCAATTGGAAAAACGATACCTTGCCGTCCCAGCGTCCTAGTCGTACCGCTGGTAGATAACGAGCATAAGGAACGTCATACTTAAACTTGTTTACCAGTGTGCGGCGAGCGTCAAGTTCTAATCCTTCGAGCTTGATATTCACTTCGTCTTTGATCACAATCCGACATTGTCGCATTAGGTTACTTTTTCTAGGTTAGGAAAGTCTCGGTATCGATATTACTTGTTTCATATCATTTTATTATACAGATCATGATATGATTTTACAACCAGATTTTGAAATTCTGGATGATTTAGATCCTGATGAACTATGAGATGCCAACGGCGTTGAGTACTTAGATTCTCAACAGCATGATTACCATTGATATTTAACCAAAATGCCTGGCCTGGACTATATGGAACTGTTCCATATTTTTCAAATACAAAATTACATCCAGCTGGTTGTGTAATCGCGATATTTACAGCACTGAATCCCGGAGATCCCGGGTCAGAATGTATCAAAATATATCCGCCAGGGTCCAAGCACATCACCCTCAGTCTTTTAAATTTAGACCCAGGCCAAGAAGTTTGGAAATATTTTACTGTGTCGGGCATAAGCTCGACCGCTTCTTTGGTCCATGTGTGCGGTCTATCATCATTGTAATAACTATCTTCTCGAGTGGCATTGTATGCCTTTCCGTGTATGCAAAAACTCGACCAACCGTAATGTTCTGCGTAATCGTCTCGGTGGCTGGTCAATAAATGCTGGATTAAATTTATCTCTTTGAGTACAGTCTGATACGGAACCTGTAGCGACAATCTTAACCATGGAATTTTAAATTGTGTTTTAATCCAATTAAAATCAGCATCGGGATTATATGGTGGTAAAATAATCTCGGAATCTTTAAATTTTTTAATCATCAAATCAGTGATAGCTCTTTTCATGATGATGTCATCTCGATAAATTTTTTAATTTTGTTTTCGGTGTTATGCAACATAGTCCATTTGTACGATAAGATATTTGATTTCCAAATGTACTCGATATTTTTTGATTTTCCATCTAATACCCAATCTATTAGATCTCCTTGACATATTGTTATTTTTTTGTTTTGTCGAGCTTGATTCCACCGAGCTTTGAAATCTCGTATGTCAAATTTTTCTATCGTGCAATTAAAAAAATTATTCACATGATCGACGAAATAAGTCTTTGAACGTAATTTTAATCTGGATAAATCAGATAAATTTGCTTGATCGATTTCATAATGGGATAATCTATTGTTTTGTATGAAGTCCCATGCAAAGGATCCGTAGTCATCACCGTCCCACTGCTCGATCAAAGTTTGACAAAATTTTGTTTGGATATGACTTATATCGACTATTTGCAATTCGGTGAGTCTCTGTGATATAAAATTCATCATCCAAAATAATCCAGATCCCGGTGTTAACATACTGCTAACATCAACGACATCAATATCTTCATTGTTTAAAATCCACAATTGAGACTCTGACAGATTTATGTACTCGTTAAACCAGATATTACAGTTTTGTTTCCAATCGGTATCACGATAAAGAAAATATTTTAACTCTCTAATAGAATTATTCCAATTTAATACGCCCTGCCCCCTATCAAGTTGTTTGGCTATCAGATTCTGCCCGAAAAATTCACTTTTAAAAGATACTCTTTTTTTTCCAGGCTTGATCCATAATGGAGTGTAATCCTCATGTAAATTCCGATCACTCCGAATAGGAATTGGGCAATCTATATCCAATGGATCAAAATCATTTTCATCAAAGATTTGCAGATTCGCGAACCAACATTGATCGTGTATCTTCGGGAAACTGTCAGCCTGCCAAATCAAATGCGCAATCAAATCTCGTGATGGGTACGTTTGGATAATATTTTTAAAAGATTTCCAGTCTATTATAACAGTACCGCTATCAACAAACAACGCTTCTGTATATCCTTGTTTTTTAGCTTCAAGGAATCCTTGTTTCCATGAATCGCAATAAATTATTTTTTCTTGTGTTTTTGTTCCGTATTTGTCAAAAAGAATTCCCGCTTTTGTTATGTTATTGTGATCCCCATTTTTTAGTACGATTGGCCATGAATTCATAAACAAAGTTTCGTTGGATTGATTTGATCTTTTATCTTAAAGACTAATTGATCTATCTCAGATAATTTTCCAATTACCGCGACGCCAAAGATTTTTTCTATAGGCCAGGATTCTATGTTCCAGTGTTGGCACCATTGATCGTGATAATTTTTCCACCACCGATTAAACGGCTCGATTTTTTTATCATCTAAAAAATTTATTGGCTCTAATGCTATCCCCAGCTTGGGTTTTAATTTTGACCAAGGTTTTACTAACTCACAGAGCCTTGAAATATCCTCAGGTTCGTTGTTGTCCCAGTAATGATATGGTGTTTTCCCCAATTCAGCCCAACGCAAAAAAACATCTCCGGTGGGCACTTCCACTTTGGTGTTATCTAACCAATTAGTATCAATGTGCCTTTCTAATAAGCCAGATTTTTCTCGATAGTCTAAATATAATATCTTCCTATTGCCTCCGAAATTCTCACAAGCATGTATGTGCTCGTGATAATCTAACCATTTTGGATCGCCATTGTAGTTTTTTTCATAAATTTTATGTAAAAAATTAAAATACTGCTGGTCAGACTGGAGACAGAGATTTTTATCAACTGATATCTTTAACCGACTTCCGAACTCAACTAATCGATCTACTAAAAAGTCATAACTCAAAGACGACAAATAATATGGATTATCCCAGTCACGGAAAGGTATGTCTACGTGCTGTAAATGTTTAAACATTGATAAAATAATGGAGGATAACTCAGATGGAAACAATGAGATATCAAACTGGGAAAAATCTTTAAGATATAATTTCATTGAAATATTTAACTTTATTCAAAATAAAAATAAAAAAACCGGTACCTAAGGTACCGGTGTTAAAACGGATCGCCTAGGAGCTAGACTTTGTGGGCGGTCCGGTTAGGGGCAGGGTAAAATATAAAGAAAGGAGGTCCTGCCCCGAACTCTTTAATGCTTCATGCAGGTTGATTCTGCAAGGGCTTGCCAGTTGGCACTGATCTTGGTCAGGTCAGCCAGCTTCAGGGCCATACGCAGACTGATCTCGCGTAGTTTGGCATGGTTGGCTTGCATGAACTCAACAATCTCTTCACCTTGCTCGGGCGTGAAGTCATAGTCCTTGAACAAGT
>DLXM01000262.1 GCA_003448835.1 Bacteroidota bacterium
GTGATTCACGAAACCGACTTGAGCAACTGATATCGGCGCTTCAGAGAAGTGAGCAGCAGACAGAGACCGCGCGCATCGAGATGGAAAAGAAGCTTACCGATGCTAACAGATTGATAAATACTTTCAACGAAAAACACGATGCTTTGCTCAAAGAAAGAGATAAAATCCGTGAAAAGGCACTGGTTGAAGCTCGGGATATCATGCAAAACGCGAACAAACAGATTGAAGATGCAGTTCGACGAATTTCAGAAGGAAAAGCTGATAAAAACGAGATTAAAAAAATCCGTAAGGATATTGATAAATCTCAGAAAGAAATCCTGAGTGAAATTACTCAACTCGAAATTGAAAAAACTCCCAAAGCCTTAGGCACTCCTCCGGTTGTTGGGGACACAGTTCGAATGATAGATGGTAATACAACGGGAGAATTGGTGGAGGTTTCCGGAAATCAGGCTGTAGTTATGGCATCCGGCCTCCGTCTCAAAACCAAATACAAAAACCTTGTTAAAGTATTAGCAGGCGCAGGTAAGAAGAAAGAACGTGCCAATGTTGTCATCCTGAGTTCATCTGATGACGATGCGGGGATAGTCCGTACGATTTCATCGTCGCTCGATTTGCGTGGTAAAAGAGGGGATGAAGCAATCAATGAGCTCACCTATTATCTGGATAAAGCATTTGTTGCGGGACTACATCAAGCTGAAATAATTCACGGAAAAGGGGACGGTATATTGCGAAAACTGGTCCATAATTATCTGAAACAACGAAAAGAAGTCAAAAACTATGCACTCGCACCATGGGAACAAGGTGGTCCGGGCTGTACAATAATTGAGTTTAAGGGAAAATAAACCAATGTCGTTTAAGAACATTATTATTACGTATTCAAATACCAATCATCACTAATGACTATTCTAATTTTACTGCTTCTGGGACTTTTTGCCGGCGTGATGTCCGGTTTACTTGGCATCGGAGGTGGAACCATTTTTACTCCGGTACTTTTTTATTTTTTTAACGGAGCCGGTGTTGAGAATCCGGAACTTTGGACCATTGGTACTTCTTTATTCTGTACTTTTGCGGCAACATCCGGAGGAACCATCAAACAAATCCATCAGAAAAGTGCATTTTTGCGAGAAAGTTTTATTGTCGGAATTTTTGGTATAGTTGGGACTGCATTGGGGAAATTTGTGGCGACTTCAAACTGGTTTACAACTGATGAATTTTTAGTCCTCATTGCCATCGTGCTTTTGTACACCGGGATTAATTTTATGCTTAGTAGTTATAAAACACGAAGTCATACCAAAGAATTAGCAGTTGATCGAGTATTAAAACCTACAGATTCAGGTGTGATTGGTACAGCCGGGGGATTTCTTGCAGCTATTTCCGGATTAGGTGGAGGTATTGTTATGGTACCTGTAATGAATTTGGGATATAAATATACACTTCGAAAATCGGTTAGTGTGGCTCAATTCGCAATTGTAATTATATCTTTGGCCGGATTTATTCAGTATATGTTGAGGTCACCAAATGCAGATTTAGTTAGTCAGTCAGAGAATTACATAACAGTTACATCCTATACAGTGGGATATCTGGATTTTGGTGCAAGTTTACCACTGGTAATTGGATCATTTATTGGAGCCGGTTTTGGGGTTTGGTTACACGATCGGATAAACACGAGTAGAATTAAATTCATATTCGGAATTTTAGTCATTTTTGTATCAATTCGAATGTTTTTAGAGTTATGGATGTGACAATTTAATAACCCATTGTTGTCTATATTTTTTTAACTTTGCATGATTAGAAACCTGAAAATTATATAGGATCACGGTTATAAAATATGGATAGAGTCTGGCGGGCATTTTATACAAAACCCAGGCACGAATTGAAGATAATCGGTCGTCTGCAAGAAGCGAATTTCAATACCTACTGTCCGGTTATCAAAACCAAAGTTCGTTGGAGTGATCGTTGGAAAAAAGTAACTAAACCGGCACTTCCCGGATATATTTTTGCTCACGTTACCGATGAGGNNATTCTGTTCTTCATTCTGTGATGTGGAACAAAAAACTGGTCGTGATTTCAGACGAAGAAATAGAACTCATGCAATTAGTGTTACAAGATGCTGAGTTAGTTGAAATTGAAGATTTGTCTGAAGGAGATCGTGTGGAAATTTCTCGCGGACATTTAATTGGTCAAAGTGGAGTTATTGTCCAGGTTTCCAATAAATCTGTTCGGCTTCGCATTGACTCGATGCAATGTGATATGACGATAAATGTGCCCCTGAGTCGCATCGAACGAATTAAAGAACGCATTAATAGAGCTTAAAACGCTGTAAGAGTATTTGTTTGAAATTATAAATTGAGTAATTTAACTACTCAATCTTGTCAGTTTGCCTGTGACTGACATCGGCGAAGCTGCGTAAAAAAGCTTCAAATTTAAATACATGTTAGATATCCTAATCAGTAATAAAACCAGAGTTAAATTGCTTTTGAGATTCTTTTTGAATCCGGAGCAACAAGCATACTTACGTGGTCTTGAAAAAGAATTTCAGGATAGTACAAATTCAATCCGTCTGGAATTAAACCGATTTGAAGAAGCCGGACTTATAGTTTCGTTCAAAGAGGGTAATAAAAAGATGTACAAAGTGAATTCAAACTATCCATTATTCGACGACCTCCACAATCTGGCGATGAAACATTTTGGTGTTGATCAAATTCTGGATCATATCATTTCTAAGCTGGGCAAATTAAAAGCGGTGTACCTTACAGGTGACCTGGCATCTGGTCGTGATTCTGACTTACTTGATATAGCTATCGTAGGTGACAAAATTGATCGTGAGTATCTGGCAACATTAGTTGAAAAGACTGAAGATTTGATTAATCGTAAAATCCGAACCGTTGTTTTTGATACCACAGAAACCAATCGATTGCCGGCAACCAGACTACTTATTTATGATGAACGAGAAAACGGACAATTGTGAATTCCCGTTTCCTGGTCACCCATTCGAGTTAAATAGCTAAAACATGGTGAAAAAGTTAATGTATTTCAGTAATTTTATCGCTTTGCGTTACGTTACACAAAATCATTGTGATAATGGTCATTTCATTGACTTTCAAGATTATATACTAAATCCAGTGCACAACTCAATACTATGATACGAGTTACCCGATTTTTAAGTCTCCTAACAACCGCTTTATTCGTGGTTCTTCTTAGTACAAGCTCAATTTCTGCTCAAATATTTCAGCAGTCTCCAAATCAGTCAGGTCAATCCACTCAGGGTCAAAATATTCCGACTCAAAAACCTGCAGGCATGACCGATGAGCAATGGAGGCAATTACAGTTACAGATGCAGGAACGCGGATTAACATCCCAAAATGATGTTCAAACCTATGATCCAACTCGATTTATTGGAGCATTTAATGAAGTTCGCTTGCAACAAGAATTAATGCAACGTTATGTGACTCGTGATGAATTGCGTAGAGCTCTTGCCCGAAAGGGAATTTTATTGGATAACATTCTTCCGCAAAATCTGGAGCGTTATCGTG
Source organism: Bacteroidota bacterium (assembly GCA_003448835.1). Classification (GTDB taxonomy): domain Bacteria; phylum Bacteroidota; class Rhodothermia; order Balneolales; family HLUCCA01; genus UBA11400. Next base: position 3,534 of record DLXM01000262.1, read on the forward strand.
ATGTGATTATGCAAACCATTGTTGAGATTCAGCTTGCCAGAACTGAAGAACAGGATGCCAAAAGATTAGCATTAGAAGAACTGCTTACCGATCTGGAACCTGATTTTCAACTCCCTGCATCTGTGCGAACAGTCACCGAACAGGATCTTCGAATGAGATTACTCGAGAAAGGGATCATTTATGAAAATATCCGAGCGGATCAATTTGGTCGTTACGAACAAATCATAAAAGAAACCCTTGTTGAATTACAGGATGAACTTGATGCGGAAAAATTAGAAGAACAGCTTCGCAAAATATACGGACACAGTATCTTCACCGATAATACACTCGAAATTTATCGTCAGACTGAAGGTGCAAGTGCTACAAAGAATTATATTCTTGGGACCAATGATATAATCAGGGTGACCATTTTTGGTGAATCCAGTTTGGATGTAGTTTTGGAAGTAAATGAATCCGGATATGTTCAACCTGATGAAATGTCACAAATCTATGTTCGTGGATTAACCGTAACACAAGCAGGTAATCTGCTCCGACAACGATTTGCCAGTAAAGCAACGTTTAGAAGCGATCAATTTGTTGTAACAGTGCAAGAAACCCGACCTATCACGGTAAGTGTTATTGGCGAATCGGTAAAAAATGGTACTTACTATATTTCTGCAATGAACTCAGCATTTAACCTGATGTCCGTTGCCGGTGGACCTACCGAAATTGGGTCTGTCCGAAAAATCGAACATATTCGGGGTGCAGAAAGAAAATTGATTGATGTTTATCAATTAATGCGAGACCCATCAAGTCAGTATAAATTTGATCTTCAACAAAATGATGTTATTAATGTCCCGGTAGCAGATAAAGTCGTTCGTATTGAAGGTGCTGTTAAACGTCCAATGAGATACGAGTTACTTGAATCAGAAACTTTATCTGATCTTCTTTTTTATGCTGGTGGACTAACAGAATCAGCATTTCCAGATTTCGTCCAGATTCAACGTTTTAATCAGGGTGAATCAATTTTACTGGAATATAATTTAAGTAATGTCCTCAAGGGTGAAGAAATTGTTGAATTAAGAGCCGGTGATGTAATTCGAATACGTACATCCGAGAATATTCTCTATCAGAAAATTACCGTATCCGGCTTTGTTAATTATCCCGGAGAGTTCGGATTTCGTCCCGGAATTACAGTAGGTGAAGCGTTGTCTCTCGCCGGTGGACTTCGTCCATCATCTTTTGAGCGTGCTTATATTGAACGCAGAAGTTTAAGAGATACAACCATTGCCCGATATATTCCAATTAATCTCGGAACTGAGGATGGGGTATCGTTCGAATTACAGACCAATGATAATATCATGGTTTACGATCGGACCAAATATTCGAATATAGGTGATTTGACAATTACAGGCGCAGTTAAAGAAACCAGAAAGTTCTCTTTTGATCCTGATCTTACATTATATGATTTATTCACTGCTGCTGGTGGGTTTGCTGTTGGAGCAGCACATAACAGGGTTGAAGTATTCCGGACCACTGTTCATACGAACAGGCCGATTTCTATGGAATTAATTACGTTAGAACTGGATGAAAATTATAATGTTATTAGTCCGGCAGGTGGGTTTATCCTGAAACCCTATGATCATGTGGTTGTTCGTTTGACACCAGGCTTTCAACTAAGTAGAACTGTTGAAATTAATGGTGAAGTTGAGTACCCGGGAGTGTATCCACTTGAATCACGTCAGATACATTTGAGTGATATTATTGGTGAGGCAGGTGGTCTGCGGAATCAAGCTGACCCGATTGGTAGTACCGTTTTCAGAACTCAAGGTGATCGTGGTTATATCATAACCAACCTTCAGGATGTAATGAACAACAAACGAAATGAAGCTTACGACCCAATTTTGTTTGAAGGGGATGTTATTACCATTTCCCGACGAGAAAATATCGTATCTATTCGTCCAACCGGAACAAGAATGTATATGGCTATTGATGAAGCACTGGCCCAATCTAACTTGAATCTTACCTTCCAGGGTAAAAAGTCAGCCAAATGGTATATTCAGAATTATGCCGGTGGATTCGAGAAAAATGCCGATAAAAGTAGTGTGACTGTGACACTAAAAAATGGACAAGTTTTGAGTACCAGAAGATTTTTATGGATAAGAAAATATCCAAACGTTGAATCCGGTTCTACTATTCAAGTTGCTATGAAGCCTGAAAAAATACCAGGAACCGGCTTTGATTATGATACTTTCTTAACCAGAACTGCTCAAACAACTACTTCATTGTTAACGGTATTGCTTTTAATTCGTCAATTATAACCGGAGTATAAAGAGTGAGCGATTCTAATATCAATCAGGAAATTTCCATTCCAGAGTTATTGGTGAAATTTCAAAAATTCTTTCGTTTTATCGGCAAACGAAAATATACCGTATTACTTTGGCTACTTGCCTTTTTTGTTATTGGAGTGTTAGTAGCTGTTACCAGTGAAGAAGAGTTTGAAGCAACAAATGTTATCATTTCGTATGCGAGTGCAAGTAATACCGCCAGCGCTCAAACTGCAAATCGATTAGCAGGGTTAGCCGGAATTCAATTGCCGGGTTCAGCTGGTGTTGATGGTCCCGCAATTTCCGAATTGATGATACCAATGGTTTTGACAACCTATCCGGTAGCTAAAAAATTAGGTGATCAGGAATTAAGATTCTACCGGGATGGGGTTACAAAGACCGGACTTGAATATTTTTCAGAAACACCGGATGCAACCATAATGGATCATATCAAAGCATGGACCATTCAACTTCCTGGTCGTTTCATTAGCTGGATGTTGGAATTGTTCGCCGGTGAACCAACCCGAGTCACTCCACCATCAGAAAATCAAGCTGCAACTGAAACTCAACCAACCGACGCCTCAACATCCGGAGAAGTATCGAGCACGAGTAAAAATTCACCACAACGAGTTGAGCATGTATTTGTAAACGCTCGTACATCTAATGCTCTATCCCAACTAACCTCACGAGTATTAGTTTCTGTTGATGGGAATGTTATTACAGTAACAGCGAATATGCCTGATCCATACGCTGCTGCAGACTTAGCTCAATATTCAACTGACATTTTGATGCAGGAATTAGTCAATTTCGAAGTCAGAAAAACTGAAGATGATGTGAAGTTTTTGTCAGAACTCTTTGATGAAAGCGAAGCAAAATACTACGGATCATTGCGCAATTTAACTGAGTTACAAGATCGTCTCAGAAATGTAACATCAACTACATCTCAAGTTGAACTGACAAAAGCAATGGGAGAAAATGAAATTGCCAGGCAACAACTTCAGCAGATTACTCTTCGATTGGAACAGTCAAAAATCAAACTAAAAGAAGATACTCCGATGTTTGCTGTGCTGAATCCGGTTCAGATTCCACAACGTCCATCGTCTACAAGCCCAATCAATATTGTTATCCTGTTCTCAATTTTGGGTATTATTCTCGGTATGGGATGGGTGACCTTGAGCGGTTTTTATGCAGCAATTAAAGCCGAAGCACCTCAAGATTGACCATTATAAACTTCTTAATAGGAACGGTCATTGAGTAAAAAATATTTAGTAACCGGAGCGGCCGGTTTTATCGGTTTTCATCTCGTTCAGGTACTGTTAAAACGAGGTGACATCGTAGTAGGTCTCGATAACATCAATGATTATTATGATGTTAATTTGAAGTACGCCCGCCTCAAAGAAACTGGAATTGAACGAAACGATATAGTCGAAAACAAACCAGTACGTAGTAAAACCAATCCCAATTACAGTTTCATAAAATGTGGTCTCGAGGACAAAACGGTAGTAGATCAGTTATTTGAAACTGAAAACTTTACACATGTCTGCAACCTGGCTGCGCAAGCCGGAGTTCGTTATTCGCTCGAAAATCCGCATCGATACGTTGAAAGCAACGTATTTGGATTTATGAATATCCTTGAAGGAAGTCGACATCACAACATTAAAAATCTTGTATTTGCAAGTACATCCAGTGTATATGGATTAAATGCACGAATGCCGTACTCTGAGTCTCATTCAACGGAACATCCCATTACGTTGTATGCCGCTTCCAAAAAAGCAAATGAAGTGATGGCGCATAGTTATAGCCATTTATTTGGGATACCAATTACTGGACTTCGGTTCTTTACCGTTTATGGACCATGGGGTCGTCCGGACATGGCCTTTTTTAAGTTTACCAATTCAATTTTTAAAGGTGAATCAATCGATGTTTACAATTATGGTAAAATGATTCGTGATTTCACGTACATCGATGATATTGTTGATGGAATTGTACGTTGTTTAGATCAACCGGCGACCTCAAACCAAGATTGGACAAAGAGCGATGTACCGGACCCTGCTACATCCAGTGCACCATACCGTATTTACAATATTGGTAATGCTACCCCGGTAACACTCACAGATTACATTGATATAATTGAGGATACAATTGGTATCAAAGCAAAAAGAAATTTGATGCCAATCCAACCGGGTGATGTTGTTGCAACCCAAGCAGACGTTACAGCCATTATGACAGAACGGGGATATAATCCAAAAACACCCGTCAAAGAAGGAATTGAAAATTTTATCAACTGGTATCGAGTTTATTATAATATTTGATGAGTAAAAAAGCAGAATCGGGCCTAAAAGTGACGGTTTATACGCCAAAATCGTCGTTATCGAATCCGATAATTATGGCCAAAGCACTCCTGTCTGATGTTTATTCAAGTCGGGAATTGGCTTGGCGACTGGCAGTAAGAGATATCAGTGCACAATACAGACAAGCTGCCCTGGGTATTGTCTGGGCATTTGTTCTTCCGTTAGTCAATACATTTACTTGGGTATTTTTGAGCCAGTCAGGTGTAGTTACATTAACCGAAACCGCGATACCTTATCCTGTTTATGTTTTTGTCGGAACGATGCTTTGGCAGATTTTGGTGGATTCAATCAATGCTCCACTTGCTGAGACCACCGCTGCAAAAACCATGCTTTCCAAGTTAAACTTCCCACGTGAAGCGCTTATTGTTTCTGGTATTTATAAAACCCTATTTAACGCACTTATTAAGGTTGTATTAGTAATAACGGCCATTGCATTTTTTGCAATTTACCCGAGTTTTAGCTTGCTTTTGTTACCGATAGGACTCATTTCGTTGATACTGGTTGGTACGGCAATAGGTCTGCTCATCACACCAATCGGCGTTCTGTATACCGATATTGGGAAAGCAATACCTTTGTTCATGCAGTTTTTAATGTACATCACACCGGTAGTTTTTGCGATGCCTTCAGGTGGACTCGCTGAGATAGTTTTTAAAGCAAACCCCTTTTCTTATTTGATTTTGACCATTCGTGGTTGGATTACAAATACACCGGTTGAGTTTTTAGACGGATTTATTCTGGTTAACATATTGTTTTTTATAATGCTGTTATTCGTTCTTTTGATCTATCGTCTAGCTATGCCGATATTGATCGAACGAATGAGTTCATAATCTTTTTTATCGAATTTCATGTCAAACGAAGTCCTTATAAGCGTAAATAATCTCTCTAAGAAATTTAGTAAAGATCTTAAACGCTCCTTGTGGTATGGTCTTACAGACATCAGTAAAGAAGTCGTTGGAATATCAGAAAAAAGCAAAGACAATCTGCGAAAAACTGAGTTCTGGGCTGTTAAAGATGTTTCATTTGAGCTCAAACGGGGAGAATGTCTCGGATTAATTGGTCGGAATGGTGCAGGTAAAACAACACTCCTCAAAATGTTGAACGGCTTAGTAAAACCTGATCAGGGTGACATTACAATGCGTGGAAGAGTGGGAGCTCTGATTTCTTTAGGAACCGGATTCGATCCGATTCTGACAGGACGTGAAAATATATATGTAAACGCCTCTATACTGGGTATTAAAAAAGTCGAAATTGATAAAAAAGTCGATGAGATTATAGAATTTGCTGAATTAGGTGATTTCATTGAAGCACCGGTTCGAAGTTACAGTTCAGGAATGGTAAGCAGACTTGGTTTCTCAATTGCTGTTCACATGAAACCAGATGTCTTGATCTTAGATGAGGTTCTGGCGGTAGGGGATGCCGGATTCAAAATGAAATCGTTAAACAAAATGTACGAGATCATGAATGAAACAGCTGTTATTTTTGTAAATCATAACATGGCAACACTATCCAGAGTCTGTAATAAAATTTTATACCTCAAAGATGGACAGCCCCAGTTTTTTGGCGACAACGTGCTAAAAGGCCTTGAAATGTACCTTTCCCAATTCGATGACGAACAAGGATTCATCGATTATAATGGAAAAGGTCAGTTTAATGAGCTCGTAATTTCATCCAATATTGACCGTGGATTTGATATCAAAGGCCGACCCATTTTAAATCATGGTGACGATCTGATCATAGATTTCGATTACAATTTAGAACCATCATGTGGACTTCATGAACTTAGTATTGTAATCTCAAACAAAGATTTTCTGACACTGGCCTTTCATAAAACAGGACCAATTCAGAACACCGCCTCGGGTCAGAATAAAGCACGAATTCGAATTCCAAAACTGGAATTAACGAATGGTGAATACAGTATTACTTTCAAAATGGTAAGCATTACCGAAAATGATGAACTACCTGAAAATTATGCTACATACCGCCATTGGAAAAAATTTAAAGTTGAAGGTCTGAATACCTTTAACAGCGTACCATTTATGGTTAGTGGTGAACTTGAAGTACTATCATAAAAGTCTTTAGGTCAATTTCATTTAAAACTTAGCGAACATGGATTTAAACGGTAAATCAATATTAATCACCGGGGGGACTGGGTCTCTTGGTAAAGCTTTCATTAAGCGTGTACTAAATGAATGGCCAAAAGTAGAACGTCTGGTCATTTTTTCCAGAGATGAGCAAAAACAATTCGAAATGGCTCAGGATTATCCACACGCCAAGTTTCCAATGATTCGCTTTTTTATTGGGGACGTTCGAGACTACGAAAGACTTCAGCGAGCATTAAGTGGTATCGATTACGTGATTCATGCAGCTGCAATGAAACATGTACCCATAGCTGAATATAATCCGGATGAATGTGTTAAGACAAACATCAACGGTGCCGAGAATTTAATCCGCGCATGTCTTTCAACTAAAGTTAAAAAAGTAGTTGCTCTTTCTACTGATAAAGCAGCAGCACCAATAAATTTATACGGTGCTACCAAATTGGTATCAGATAAACTCTTTATTGCTGCCAATAATATTAAAGGTGAGCGTGATATCACTTTTTCAGTTGTACGATATGGCAATGTGATGGGATCGAATGGATCAGTTATTCCATTTTTTCTAAAAAAACGAAAAGAAGGGATATTACCGATCACACATCCTGAAATGACACGATTCAATATCACACTTGAAGGTGGAGTAAATATGGTACTCCATGCATTAGATACCGCATGGGGTGGAGAGTTATTTGTACCTAAGTTACCATCTTATCGAATTCTGGACATTGCAGAAGCTATTGGGCCGGAATGTGAAAAGCCGGTAATTGGAATTCGTCCCGGTGAAAAAATTCATGAAGAAATGATCACATCATCAGACTCATTTTACACCTACGATCTGGGTAGTTATTATGCGATTCTCCCGTCCGTTCACAAATGGAAAATAGATGACTTTATAGCTCATTTTAATGCTAAAAAAGTCCCCAAAGGATTTCAGTATAATTCAGGTGAAAATTCTGAATGGGTAAGTGTTGCAGAGTTGAGAAAATTGATTAATTTGCATGTTAATGTGGAGTAAGGGACAAATAGGTCCCATTTTATTTAATATGTCAAATTATGTACAGCAGAGAGCATGTATTATTGGTTCAGGGTCCCCAGAAGACCGGAACCTCAACTTTAAACGCTATGTTAAATTCTCATCCAGAGATCATTAACTTGTTTGAAGTGTATATGGCACAAGCACAAATCACAAAATACGGTCATCAATTCATTGATAAGTACCCTTATAGTCGTACATATTTTCGTGATGATGCTGATTATGGTGCACCAATCATCGATTTTTTTAATCATTATTCAAATCAAAATCCGGAATACAGATACAAATTTATCGGGACTAAAATCAATAGTATGGTTGTTGGATTAACGGTAAAAGTTCATCCTTATAAAACAATTTATACTTATCGGGATGTCAGATCCTGGGTAATTAAACATAGCATTAAAAAGTTATATCGTACCGATTTAGATATCGTTAATCCCATCATATCATATTTAACATTTATCCTAAAAGGATATAAATATCCAAATATTTTAAAAATCTGGTTGGAAGATTTAGTACTAAAAAACGAAGAGATTTTTACCAAATTGAGTGAATATCTTGATACTGATTTCAGTAAACATAAAGAAAATTGGTGGGGAAAATTTGGACATTATGACCAAAATGATCCTAAAAGTGCATTTTTGTTAGAACATGTACACTATTCATCTCATGTCCAACCGAATCAACTGGATACAAAATATACTTTAGCCGATATTCCATTTTGGCACGATGTAAATTCTATTTTTGATAAATATTATTTGCAATCTGATGTTGTTGATCAGTCGCAAATAGAGCATGATCTGATAAAAATTGAAAAATTGAGAAAATATGCACCGATTTCGATAAATGACGCATATATTCACTTACAAACCGAACGAATTGGTGACCCAAAATCTGAACGCATTCACGTAGATCAGTTCCAAATGAATCATGAAATTGATCAAACTTTTATTCGTAAAATAGCTACAAGATTAGATCGGATTGCTCAGGCGGCAAGAGGCAAAAAAAATTTGGTATAAAAGATTTAATGACTAAAAAATATTCGATTCCTTACGGAAAGCAACATATCACAAAACGTGATATAGATTCAGTCACCAAAGTTTTACAGTCAGATTTTCTTACACAAGGACCTGAAATCGCTCAATTTGAGCAAGCGTTTGCAAATTACGTCGGATCAACATACGCCGTAGCCGTAGCAAATGGAACAGCAGCCCTACATTTATGCGCTCTCGCATTGGATGTTAACGAGACCTCAAAAGTAATCACGACCCCAATAACATTTGCAGCCACAGGTAACTGTATTCGATATTGTGGTGGTACTCTCGATTTTGCTGATATTGATTCTGAAACGTATTTACTGGATTTGGATGCCGTACGTTCAAAACTGGAATCTGCGCCTAAAGGTACTTACTCGGGTATCATACCGGTCGATTTCGCAGGACGTGCTGTAAATCTTGAAGCATTTCGAAAACTTGCAGATGAATATGGATTATGGATTATTGAAGATGCCTGCCATGCACCGGGTGGATATTTCACCGACTCACAGGGAGTGAAACAATTCTGTGGAAATGGTAAGTACGCCGACCTCGCCATTTTTTCATTTCATCCGGTTAAACATATTGCTGCCGGCGAAGGTGGAATGATTACAACGAATGATAAAACGTTGTATGAGCGTCTGTTAAAATTGCGTACACACGGGATTACAAAAAACGAGTCAGATTTTGAATTAGACCTGGATTTCGCCAATGGATCTCCAAATTCAAGCTCTACATCTACCTACCCTGGTTGGTATATGGAAATGCAGGAATTGGGATATAATTACAGATTAACTGACTTTCAAGCTGCGTTGGGACTATCACAACTTCAGGACGCACCTCATCGTCTGGATCGCCGACGTGAAATTGCCCAAAAGTATAATGATGCTTTTTCTGATTCAGCCAATATTCTGGGACAATCCGGATACATCGATGGCCACGCTTACCACCTCTACATACTTGAAACCCCAAAACGTCTTGAATTGTATAATTTTTTACGCACAAACGGGATTTATGCACAAGTACATTATATTCCACTCCATTTGATGCCGTATTATCGCAATTTTGGATGGAAATCCGGCGATTTGCCAAATGCAGAATCTTATTACAAAGGTTGCCTAAGTCTACCGATGTTTCCTACTTTGACAGATGAAGAGCAAAATTTTGTAATCACCAAAATCAAAGATTTCCTTGAGTAATATTCGTAGAATCGGACTAGGTACTGTGCAATTTGGTTTACCCTATGGTATATCCAACAAAATAGGTCAACCGGACAAAAACACCGTCCACGAAGTATTGGATCTTGCTCGTGCAAATGATATTTCCCTACTGGATACCGCAAGTGCCTATGGATTCGCAGAGTTACTACTTGGTCAATTAGGAACTACCGGATTCAGAATTGTTTCAAAGTACACGCCTCCAGAGAGTAACATCTCGATAGATGAACAGCTCCACACGTCCCTCGAAATGATGCAGTGTGAGTCCTTATACGGATATTTATCGCATCGACCTCAGAATTTATTACGACATCCTGAACAATGGGATGCCCTGAAGCACTTACAGGATGAAGGGTTTGTAAAAAAAATCGGATTTAGTTTGAACGAACCAGCAGAATTGGATGCACTTTTAGAAGCGGGATTTCATCCGGATTTAATCCAGATTCCTGTAAACTATTTCGATCGACGATTTATACCATATTTTGATAATCTCAAATCGATCAACACCGAAATTCACGCCCGGTCTGTGTATTTGCAGGGACTATTTTTCCTCAATGATTTTCCGGATCGCTTTAAACCTGTTGAGAATGTAATCAGACAATTACAGCAACAAATTACCCGATTACCGGCAGCGTTATTGAATTTTGTACTATCGGATGCACGCATTGACCAGGTTGTTATTGGTGTTCAAAACAAAAACCAATTACAAGATGTAATCAGTGATCTTGATCATTCAGAAATCCTTCCCGAATTACATTTAACCATTAGCGAGGACATCCTAATGCCATCCAAATGGAGTCATTAATATGATTTATACGTTTGATTTAAGTACTAAGGTGATAATGATCACAGGTGGATATGGTCATTTAGGTGTCGCCATTTCGAGAAGTCTGATTCATCACGGCGCTACCGTCTATGTACTTGGACGAAATCGAACAAATTTCGACAACGCATTTCGGGATGAACCGGAACTCGACAAAAAACTTCAATTCTCTAATTGTGACGTCGCCTCAACTGCATCCATTCAAAATGCATTTAAAGAAGTGTTTAAACGTGAAGGCCACATTGACGTTTTGATAAACAATGCATTCTACCTCCAGGGACAAAACCCGTTTGAAATTTCGGATGCAGACTGGTCCACTGGTATTGATGGAACCTTAAACAGCGTATTTCGTGCTACTCGTGAAGTGATTCCGTATTTATTCAAAAATAAGTCCGGACGCATCATCAATGTTTCATCAATGTATGGAGTTGTAGCACCTGATTTAAGTATATATGACGACTATCCGGGGATGTTGAATCCACCTCATTATGGTGTTGCAAAAGCAGGGGTGGGACAACTCACAAAATACTATGCCGGTCTTCTTGGTAAAGATGGGATAACCGTAAACGCAGTTGCTCCGGGACCTTTCCCATCCGAAAAAGTCCAGCAAAAAAGTGGTTTCATCGAAAAATTAGCTGAAAAAACATGTGTTGGACGAATTGGTAAGCCTGAAGAACTTGCCGGAATCTTTGTTTATCTATCTTCAGATGCCTCTTCATACACTACGGGTCAAATCATAGCTGTTGATGGTGGTTGGACCGCCCTTTAATACTTTGTCCACAGATTTAACTGATATCAATCCCAAAATCGGCTTTATCATTCAAGCCCGAATGAAATCGGAACGACTTCCTGGTAAGGTGTTAATCTCTATGCCAATCGGAAGTCAGGAAACTATGCTTGGTCTCATTGTTAAGCAGCTTGAATCGAGTCAATTTACTCATAAAACAGTAATTGCAACTTCCACAAATACTGAGAATGACGCCATAACAACATGGTGTTCATCTCAATCGATTTTGTTTTATCGTGGGGACGAAAACGATGTATTGAGTCGTTTTATTGAAATTACATCCACCAACAAATTTGATGTTGTGGTACGACTAACGGCTGACAATCCACTGCTCGATATACCAATTCTGGATAAAACAATTCAAAAACACATCAATTCGGGAAATGATTATACCTGTTCAACCGGATTACCTCTGGGCATGAATGTAGAGATTGTAAGTGGTGGAGCGCTTTTGTCATTGAAAAACAGATCATTGAATCAGGCTGATATCGAACACGTAACCCATTATTTCAAACACAACGAAGGATACAACGTAGAAACCATCGCTTTTTTTGATGCAAATCAATTTGAGGGCGTACGAACAACAGTTGATTATCCTTCCGATTATGTTGTGATGTCAACGGTACTCAGTTTAAGAAATTCAGAATTATCGGGTATTGACTTGATAGAATTTATTCTAAAGGAATATCCATATTTATTCACGGTAAACAGTGTAAACCACCAAAAAGTCCAGCATACGACACTGGATAGCGAAATATCGGCCGGAGTCGAGCTGTTAAGAAAATTCGATTTGCCCAATGCGGCCGATAAATTAGAAAAGGGTACTTCCTGAATGAAATCATTGCCTAAAATCTGGTTTCGGGCAGATGGTAATGTACTCATGGGACTCGGTCA
>DLXM01000231.1 GCA_003448835.1 Bacteroidota bacterium
GTGGGCTCAGACCGCAGATGGTAGTCCATGGATCGGAGTTTCCTGCCAGACCCAGGGAGCTGATCTTTGGTGGCCCGTAAAAGATCACCCCTCTGATCGCCCCGATTCACTGGCCATAAGCATCACCGTTCCCAAAGGACTCGTTGCTGCCAGCAATGGAAAACTGCTCGGCACACGAGAGCGCAACGAAAAAACCACATTCGACTGGTTCCTGAGCACTCCGATAAATCCGTACAATGTCACCGTAAATATTGCACCGTACGTTACCATCAGCGATACATACATCAGCACTGCCGGCGATTCCGTAGAAACCACCTTTTGGGTATTGCCCGAAGACGAGGCCAAAGGCAAGGAATTATTCCCGCAGTTTATTGAACAAATGCGTTTTTATGAGGAAATGTTGGGTCCATACGCATTCCGAGACGAGAAATATGGAATTGTCCATACGCCATATCTGGGGATGGAGCATCAAACGATCATTGCATACGGCGCGGGATTCAAAGACGGGGCATTGTTTGGCCAGCATTCCGATTATGATGATTTGATGCACCATGAACTGGGACATGAATGGTGGGGAAACCTGGTTTCAGTGGCTGACTGGAAGGATTTCTGGATCCACGAGGGCATTACGACCTACATGCAGGCACTTTTTACCGAACAACGTCGGGGGATGGATGCCTACTTTGCGAATATGCAATATTTCTCCACGATGATCGACAATCGTCAGCCATTGGCTCCCCGCGAGTCGCGTTCAGCGGGACAAATGTATCAGGGACGGGATGTTTATTACAAAGGAGCATCCGTACTACATACGCTTCGGTATTTGGTCGGGGATGAGCGTTTCTTCACGATTCTGCGCCGGTTTGCTTATCCGGATCCGAAGATGGAGGCGATTACAGATGGTTCTTCGATGCGATATTCGAGTACAGAAGAGTTCAGAAACATAGCTGAGAAACACGGTGAAATGTCGCTGGACTGGTTCTTTGAAGTCTATATGTATCAGCCTGAGTTACCTGAATTGGTGTCCATGGTACAAGGTGACAATCTGATTTTGGAGTGGGTCACACCTGGAAATCTCACGTTCAATATGCCGGTCGAAGTGGTGGTGAATGACATCTCCGCAAAAATTACATTTATTGATAATAAAGCAGTCGTACCGATATCAGTCACGGGCGACTACGAGATTGATCCCAATCATTGGGTACTGCGAAAGAAAAGGTGATTTTTGACAAAGACTGTAACCGAGGTTTAGGATCCTAAAAGTAATATGGGTGGACTGAAAATTTTTGTGTCATTAAAAAAGTTCAAAAAATACTGAATTGTGATCAATAGGAAATGAGATCAGAAATGAAAGTTGAGATTACAATAATCTGCGAAAAAAATTCAATTATGACATACAACAGCTCCTTAATAACATGTTATTATGCTCTACTAATTGCTTTGATTTACAGCCTATTCTATATACATTTGACGTATGAAAACTACTAAAAAGACATACTCTGAACTTGATAAAATCTCTCGTCGAGCGATGAAGAGCCAAGTAATCTCCCATCGAATAGAAGGTATTTCGATATCAAAAGTCGACGCTGAGAAAATTCGAAAAGAAGTTCTTCAAGAATATATTAACTCTCCTGTTGCCCAAAATTCCTAAAAACACTAATCATTGGCTCATAGTTTTTATCGGCAGCGGCCTGTACTCCAGCTATATAGTCATTCATTCGATTTTCGAGTATCCATTCAAAATTAAACCTATCGAATCCGTGTTTTAATGCAATAAGATTGGTAAAAAAGCGAATTGTTCTCCCGTTGCCTTCTCTAAATGGATGGATAAATAGTAATTCCGCGTGAATAGGTGCAGTAATATTAATAAGGGTGTCTATATCTGAAATTTGTTTTGGAATTGTCTTAAGAAAATCCTGTTCGAATTTCTTAATTGCAGCATCCAAATGTTGTGCCGCAGGAAATAAAAATCCGCCTTTTGAGATATTTACTGAGCGTAATTTTCCGGCAAAATCATACAAATGTCCTAAAGCTGTTTTGTGAATTGTACATATAAGCATCCAATCGTATTCATTTATCTGCTCAAGCTCGGATTCGAATTTAATTTCAGCCCTCAGAAATCCCCGATACTCCTCCCGTCCAATTTCTTTTAAATTGGTTAATTCGAGTTTATTGGGTAGGATTTCATGTTCACTATTTGGACTTTCATACTTCATATCCAATTATAGTTATTCTTAACTTAATTCGCATTATATCAAGGCTTTTCGCTTCGCGGTACTTCGTACCATGAAGACTCATCTCAGGGACGACGGTTGGTTCAGAGATTGCTCAAAAGAGCAATCTCTTTAATTTAATTCATAAGGCTATGCAGTACCTTAAACGCAAAGCCGTTTGCACCTTAAAATTTCCTGGGACTCACCGGTTCAAAGTATTATAAAATGGATTTTTGTCGTAGTTGTCTTTACCCATGTACACACGGCTGTATTTCACATAATTCTCGGAATATTTTGGGATGGATTTTATCTCTTCTTCTGTAAGTTTACGCACCGGTTTGCACGGTGAACCCATACACATGTAACCAGATGGCATCGTTTTTCCCGGAGTGACCAGACTTCCAGCCGCGATAATGACATCTTCCTCGATGACGGCTTTATCCAGTACAACCGCATTCATCCCAATCAGGACACGGTCTTTAATCGTGCAACCGTGGATGATAGCCCCATGCCCGATGGTCACTTCATTGCCAATAATCGTCGGACCGGTTTGATTCATCACATGGATGCAGCAATTGTCCTGCACATTACTCCGTTCGCCAATTTCGATATAATTCACATCCCCACGCACCGTACAATTGAACCACACGCTGGATTCCTTCCCAAGCGTCACATCCCCAATAATGTCCGCACTCGGAGCGATGTAATTGGAGTCATCGAATTTGGGGGATTTTCCTAAAAAAGGGTAGATCATGGATCAGTTACTTAAACGTTCAAATTGCTGGGATTGGGACAAATCGAAATCCAATGTCAAAGGCTCATTAAATCCGGCAATGATAACACCAATCTGCATCGTGCCAGTGATTTCATACTTAAATTCTTGTGCCATATTCAGTTTTCGATAAACACTGGTATCAAAATCACGCGGACGCATTTCGAATGGGGCGTTGATGACGATATCAGAACGCACCGGAACTTCAAATTCTTGATTTACTACTTGAGTGTGCCAGCGGGTACCATCTACCTTAAGATCGAACAGGGTTCCACTAACCTGAATAGGTACTGCATTTGGATTAACAATACGCAATCGGACTTCCAGCTCTGCGTTGGCCAAATTGAACGATTTTAGCATCAATGTATCGATAAAAACACTCGGACGTTGAAGAATAGGAAGATTGACCTGTGAAAAAACAGTTGATTTGGTGGCAACGAGATCGGGTTGTCCGGCGGGACGGGACTGAATCTCGGCATGAAGTTGGGCCGGGATGTCCTCACGATCTCCAAAAGATCCGAATAAGTTGAACAGTGTTTCGTAATCTAAGGGAACGTCTAGCTGAGTGGTGCCACCATCCGCATTCAACACAAAATCAAAATCATCAGATTTCACGGTGTCATCCGCAACGGTTAAAAAATACTTGCTACTCAGCATTTCGGCGGTTGGATCGTTATCCGGACTCGTAGTCAGATCCGCGGTGAGATGCATCGAATCGAATGTTAGGTCGGTTAGTGTAGGCTCAGACATCAGAAGAGATGGACCCTCATAAAGTGCCACTTTTGATCCGGCACATGAAACGAGAAAAATGGTAGTCAGAAAAACGGCTGGTATTTTAAAAAAACGCATGAAAAAAAATTCGGTGAATAATTTATGGTGCCCAAATATCGGAATTTTGGCAATTATAAATCGTAAACGTTCGAAAAGAATCGATTATTGAGCGTTTGCAAAAACGTTTTTTGGTATTGGAAGTTCAATGGTGACTTTAGTACCCTTATTCAGTATTGATTCAATCCACATTCTACCGTTCAATTTTTTAGTCACGTAATAAGCTTTTGTTAATCCGAAACCACCACCCATGGTTCGAATTGTGTCTTTCACATTTGAGCCCCGAAACCCGAAATCTACCACATGTTCCAATTCATCCTCCGGGATTCCATACCCCGAATCGTCCACAACAAATCTTAGATGGTTATTATTAACTCTGATACCAATCAGTATTGTTCCACCCGTGGGAGTATATTTTCTTGCATTTGCGATAAGATCACGGACGACATCCTTAAACAATAATGGCATCGTTACAAAAGACTTGTTATCGCTGGAAACTTCAAAATTTACCAGGTAATCCTTCTCTTCCTGTTCGGCAAGGTTGTAAATAATCCGGTATCTACCGCGACTATTTTGCTCCATTGCATGAAAAAACTGCTTAAAGTCTTTTTTAAATGCATCAATAGTGAAGATTTCCCAATCATCAGGTTTTGCCAATCGGGCTTTAATTTCGTTTAGTCGAATATTTAAAATATCCAAAACCTCGTTAAATGACTTTTTAACCTCTGGATACGTTGTATTCGTGATAAGTTCGGGATATTTATTTTCAAGCTGAATCAATTCTTTCTCAATGACAGGTCTGATTTTATCAATTGACTTTATATCAAAATTCTCAATTTGGCTATTTTTAATAATTTCGGCTTGAGTAAATATCAAATTCAGTGATTCGGTTAATACGTCATCAAGTTCATTTTCAATTTGTAGAATCTGAATAATTCCGCTTAAAACACTCAATACATTTAATACTGAGTGCATTTCCAATTCAAATGACATTTTTTCGTCAAAATGAATCTCTTTAATTATTTCCATGTAGTTTTTTAACTCTGCTTTACCTTGGTTACTTCAAATATTAATAGTTGAATGTCTTAAATTAATATATCCATTCCAATACGCATTAAATTTATTTCTTTGGGTTCCGGGGGATGGTATATAATTCGGTCATGCGGCCATCGGTGTACCACGTTTTGGTTCCATCGAATATGGCATCTTCCTCTAACATGATTCGAACACTTCGATTCCATTCGGGGATGAATACTTCGGCGTTTAATTCAATAGAATGTGCGGTGTTTGGGTATAACGGATAATCGCCCTGACCCGGAACGCCGCCCTGTTGGTCCCAAAGTCCGATAGTCGGACCCGCTGCATGACCATGAAATCCGATTGGATGGGTATAGATCGTGGCTTTGATGCCCTCAGCAGATGCTGTATTCAACGCACCAAGCAGGATTTCGTTGCCGGTTCGTCCCGTTTTGAATTCGCCGGTCAGGATGTCCTGCAGTCTGTTGCCCACTTTCAGAGCATCCACTAATCCTTTTGGAATTTCAGTTTCGCCGGGACGCAGTACATACGCCATTCTCTGGGTGTCGGTGTTTAATCGCAAATACGTGATTCCAAAATCCATGTGTAATAAGTCACCGGGCTGAATCACGTCGCTTGCGGCCGGACCAGAAAAGTCACCAGTATGCTCGGCTGCCTCACTGCGCTGAATCGATACCGACGGATGAAACCACTCATCCAGTTTGAGTTCTTTGATTCGCTCCCGATACCACCACTGGACATCTGCCGTTGTGGTCACGCCCGGAGTAATGACATTTTCTGACAATCCTTCTTCAACAATTTGATGTGCAATGCGATTGATTTGTCGATATGTATTGATTTCAGCCTGGGAACGGGTCTCGAGCCACCCAATCGCCAGATTCTCAGCCGAAACGATACGATTTGCATACTGAGGCGCCAGATGGTCGCGCAGCTGGGTGAAATCCGTGTAAGCAATACCATCCGCCAGGCCAAAATGATCGGAATAATTCAGTGCGATACGGGATGGATTTCGTTCTGCTATGATATCTGCCAGTCGTTGCCACTGGTTAGGTTCCTCATCCGGATTCCATGCGGAACTGAAAAATCGTCCCACGCTATATCGCGCCACTGCCAGTCGTTCGAGAGGTTGATCGTTACCCGGATCGAAGAAAACGAGGATAGTCCGTCGCCGGGCCGCATGCCAGGTCGAAGGTAACATGGTCAGCAAGACCGGATCTTCGTTGTATTCACGAGCAACCAACACCCACATATCGATTTTTTCGCGACGCATCAAATCGGGAACGATGGTATCGAGTCGGTCCCCCAACCACTGATCGATAATTTCGGATTGACTTCGCTGTGACAGGATGTGAGCTTGTTGCGCAGTGACATCCAGTTGAAAGCACAACACCATAATGCAAGAAATGACGATAGGTAATGTTAAAGATCTCATGAAATGATAAAATTGAGTGGAGAATTGACGTATCAGAATATATATCCACAAAATTATCGTTCCAAGATAAAATTATACGTTGTATATCGTCCGGAATGAACGGATTTCTGTCCAAACCGATCGAACGATCCAGTGTGATTGAAACGCTGGCTAAATACTTTCCGGTTAGCTAAAAGTCGAATCCGTTATTGAGGCACTTTTTCTTTTTTTCGGAAAACATAATGGTCGATTGACAATTTTCCACCCCCGTAAAAGAAGAAAACAATCAAAATTCCGAAGTTCAGAACAGCGAATTCTAAGTTCGTGTCCAATCCAAACAGGACATCCTTACCGGATAGGAAAATGGCTCCAATAAAAATCGGAAACTGAAACAGAATCGCCAGACGGGTGAGAAGTCCGATCATAATCAGAATTCCCCCCACAATGTGTGCCGTAATCACATAATGTGAAGTGACAAATCCGGAAACAAAACATACTTCATCTACTCGCTGATAAATCTCGGTCACATTTCCGGTGAAATATAGTCCGCGGAAAAGAATCATCGCTCCAATGAAAATCCGAAGCAGTTCGATCCAGTAGTGACGAGTTTCGACAATCAAATCGTTCAGAGATGTGTTTTTGAGTGCATCCATAATAACCTCCCGTTGTGAATTTATAAGGGTGCATTGTGTGATACTCTACCTTAAGTATATGGAAAAACAATGTTCCCGGATAGTCGGGTATGCGGGAAATGTCTCATCTTTCTTGTGAATGTATTGACAAATTATGACGTTGTGGCGCAGATTTGCTGCGGGAAGATTGTTGGCGCTGATTTTATTCGAAAAGTTCACATTTTGTGAAAAAAATTTTTAAATATGATATCTGAAACTTGTTTGTGACAGGACAAATTGATATCCCAAAAACCAGTTCTATTTCGTGATTGATGATTTTTGGATGAAAATATCCCGACAATTTTATGTGAATTTGAGTGTTTTCGTAGCAACGCCCGAGTTGTAGAATCGTCTAATTCACATACGGACAAAAAATCCGATTTTGATATAAAATGGATGATTTTTATAGGGTAATATTTTAAGGGAAATGTTATGAAAAAACCTGATTTGAACTTTGTGATTGATGCCGGGTCCCTGGTTTCTTTTTTAGTGCTGGCTTCAACGGGAATCCTCATGTATCTGGTGCTACCTGCTGGATCTGGTCGGGACATGGTTTGGGGACTCACACGTCACGAATGGGGTGACATTCACTTCTGGATCAGTATGACTTTTTTTGCGTTGATGGGGGTTCACCTGATTTTGCACTGGAATTGGATCACCTGCATGGTAAAAACCCGGATTTCAGACAAAATGGGGACCACGGCTAAAGTAATGGCTGTAATTATGATACTCCTTTTGACGATTCTGATTGTCGCTCCGTTGTTCAGTCCGGTAACGCAGGGTGTCGGAAAAGGCCAGGAAGACCATACCACCGAGGTTCGGGGACATTAAAAGCCACCCCGCTTTTCATACTTCCTTGCTGGGACATAATCGCTGGGTTATGGATTTTGCGGCACTGAATCGATGACCTCTACGGAGGTGTGGTTGTTTTCGAAGGGATGTAACAGGATTTGCAGCGCCTGAAGGTCCGTGCCGGGATTGAGCCAGGTCGCAAAATCGGGTTTGTTCAGCACGACCGGCATGCGTTCGTGGACGTGCCGGATGCGATCGTTTGCTGCCGTTGTAATTATGCTGTACGTAAATAAATCTTTTCCATCCGGATACTTCCAGCGATCATAAATCCCCGCGAATGCCATGATGTCGTCGTCCGTCCGCCGGACAAAATGTGGAATTTTAAGCTTGCCTTCGGTTTTCCATTCGTAAAATCCATTACTCGGAATGATACAGCGGCTTCGTTTGAAAGGTGTCGCGAAGGATGGTTTTTGTGTGATGGTCTCGCTTCGCGCATTGATCATTTTGTACCCCGTTTTGGGATCTTTTGACCATCCGGGGACGAGTCCCCACCGAAATGAAGTTATCACCGGAACTTTATCACGTCCAATAGCCACCACAGGCATCACCATCCCAGGCGTCACGTTCAACATGGGTTCGATCGTGCCGGCATTACTCACGATAGCCTCAAAATAGGCTTCGAGATCGACGGCTGCGGTTGTAAGTTTATATCTGCCACACATACTGCCACGATAATAAATTCCGAATCAAGACTCAACGTGTTCGATGTGTTTATCAATTATTTGTGAGTGACTTTAAATAGCTATAATTTCATGCATAATCATAAAAATATGCTCTCTCCAAAGTTTCGTATAGCAGCCGGATTACTCGGGATGGTCGGCTTGCTCACTACAGTTTCTTGTTCGACGATAAGTCGTTCTACAACTCCCGCATCTGGCTCACAAACCGGATCAACGATAGTCGGTGGACCTGAAAGTAGCACTCAGGGAGTCCTTGCAGCTGCCCGTTTGTTCAATATCAAGGACTACGGAGCCACAGGTAACAAAGAAAATCTGGTCACGTCCGCAATTCAAACAGCCATTGATGCGGCTTTTGCTCAAGGCGGTGGGATTGTTTACATCCCGGCCGGGGACCATTTATCCGGTACCATCGAGCTCCGAAGTAATGTGACCTTGTACTTTGAAACAGGCGCGACCCTGTGGGCATCCCAAAACGAAAAAGACTTCCGCGAAATACCGTACAACACGATTTATGACAAAATTCCGGTGTTGATTTACGCGACCGGGGTTGAAAACGTGGCGATTCGTGGAAAAGGGAAAATCCACGGACAAGCCCGGCGTGAATTAAAAGATTTCAGAAAACCCCGGAATTTTAACCGAATGGTGGATGGAGACGAGGTTCGAAACGCGTTTGAGTCCGGAATCGATATGCAGCGATATACTAAAATTCCACCTTATGTGACGCTGGCACTCTTTTCGAAATCGAAGAACATCACACTCGAGGATGTGACCTTCTTGGAATCCAATTTCTGGACGTTGCACGTTTATCGCAGTGAAAATGTGGTGATTCGGGGGATCCAGGTGTACAGTGATATGACTTCCGGTGTGAACGCGGACGGAATCGGGATTGATAGTAGCCGGGATGTGACCGTTTCGGATGTAATCATTCGGGTGGGGGATGATGGCATTGTGCTGAAAACCTCGTACGATGAGGAAGGATTTTTCCCCACGGAAAATGTGATCGTGAACAACTGTAATATTTCGTCGTCCTCGGCCGGACTTAAAATCGGAACCGAGACCTTCAGTGATTTCAGGAACATCCATTTCAGCAATTGCATCCTTCATAATACAAATCGTGGGTTGAATATTGTGATGCGGGATGGTGGGCTCATCGAGAATGTTACGTTTACCAATATCACGATTGAGGCGAATCGAAAAGATTGGTTTTGGTGGGGAAATGGGGATCCGATTTGGGTGGTCATCCTGAAAAGAAATGGAAATTCTAAGCTTGGAAGCATCAGAAATGTGGTATTTGATAACATTATTGCTCGTGGACAGGGTACGAGTCGATTAGAGGGATTTGCTCCGAACAAAGAGCATCCGGAAGGACGATATCTGGAGAATATTCAGCTAAGGGATGTAAAAATCCAGATGGAACCCGAGGGCAAAGAGGATAAACGTGCGACGCATGGTCTGCAGGCGAGTTATGTGGATCGATTACGACTGGAAAATATCGATATCAACTGGAATCCGGATGTGGTTGAGTTGGAATGGGCGAGTGCGCTGGACTTGCTGGAGGTGGATCGGTTGACATTACGTGGATTTGTGGGACGTCAGGGGGTAATCCGCTCGTTGTTGCCCGTGGTTCAGGCCCGAAATCTGACGAATTCGACCATTGAGGATGTCGAGGGACACGAGGGCGCGGGGGTGCTGTTGCATTTCAGCGGATACAAAACTTCGAATGTGTTGTTTGATCGGGTGAACCGGATGCGTATAGCTAATCGTACGGTCCGTGTTGAAATGGATGTTCCCGTGGGCGGGGTGCAATAGGGTTTCCCTGTGAGTGGGTATGTATCCTGTGGTTATCGGTGGGTTTAGGACGTTCTACTTGTGGAGTCTTAGTGGGCGTCCGTAAGGTTTCACCGAGGTCGGGCTCAGAATGGCAGATGGATGTCTCCGTGGGTGGGGTACAGTAATCTTGTGAGTCAAATTTTTTCCAGGTAATAAAAATAGTGCCTGGCCTCATCCTGACTATTTTTTGGCACGTAATAACCAGCCGCTTAGGATAGAAGCGTGTTTGAAAACCGTTATGCAAAATTGTGAAAATATTGCATAAATTAGAAAAAAATTTGCAAATCTGAATTCGTACCAATAATTTGAAGTGTTTTCTATCGTAAATCAGTAACGCACAGAGCTGACATTTCACATGATATTCACCAGACAAATTTGAGTTGATTATGCACTCGTTCATGGTCCTAATGATATTGTTGTGTATATCAATAACCTCAAAAGCTCAAGAGTCGGGAGTGGTTGTGCAGGAATCCTCTGATGGTTGGAGGAACGTCAACAGCACCACGGCCGTCTCTCACTTAGTCGTTGTGCAGGAATCCGCTGATGGGTGGAGGTTGGTCGTGAACGGTGAACCATTCATGGTCAATGGAATGAACTGGGACCATTATCCAATCGGGACCAACTATGCATACAACCTATGGGATCAGTCGCCGGAGTTTATAAAATTGGCGCTGGACTACGAAATGGGATTGCTCCAAAATATGGGCGTTAACGCTATCCGGGTTTACACCGGCATCCCCAAAGAATGGATAGAATACATCCATGATAACTTTGGGATTTACACCATGCTCAATCACACATTTGGGCGATATGGACTCGCAATTGAAGGAAACTGGGTCGCAAATACCGATTATTCTGATCCCCGAGTCTCTGCCCTGCTGCTCGGTGAAATCACAGAGTTGGTGAATGGATATAAGGGCACCCGCGGACTACTTCTCTACCTGCTGGGAAACGAAAATAATTACGGTCTGTTTTGGAAGGGTGCCGAAACAGAGAACATTCCACTCGAAGACCGTCAGTCTACGATTCAGGCCCGTCATATGTATCGGTTGTTCAATACAGCTACACGTGCCATTAAGGAAATCGATGTCGATCGTCCGGTTGCAATTGCAAATGGAGATCTTCAGTTCCTGGATATCATTGTGGAAGAACTTCAGGATGTGGATATTTTTGGTGCGAATGTGTATCGCGGGATTTCATTTACGGACTTTTATGATCGGGTCCATCGCGAATATGGAAAACCGGTCCTGCTGACAGAATTTGGAGCCGATGCATTTAATGCAAAAACCATGAAAGAGGATCAGCTTTGTCAGGCAACATACAACCATAATAACTGGAAAGAAATCTATCAGTATGCCGCGGGATTAGGTAAAACCGGCAATTCAATCGGTGGATTTACATTTCAGTTTAGCGATGGATGGTGGAAGTATGGTCAGACTTCAGACCTGGATGTTCACAACACGCATGCATCATGGTTTAATGGCGGATACCGGTGCGATTATGTCGAAGGTTCCAACAATATGAACGAAGAATGGTTCGGAATTGCGGCTAAAGGTCCAACGGACGAAGAAGGTCATTACAAACTATATCCTCGTGCAGCCTACTATGTCTTGAAAGAAATCCACCGGATAAATCCATACGAGCCCGGCATGACGCTGGATGAACTCAAAAAAAAGTTTGAAAACATCTCGATCGAAGAAGCTTATGTATTAGCAAATGAAGAAAAATCCTTCCGCTTCGAAGGTGATATCAATTCCAACCAATTAAATCGAAAAACCTCAGGTCAATCCCATAATTATTACGGCATTTCAGACGCTGACCTGTTCTCTAAAAATAATTTTTCACCATCAAATATTGGACTACAGTGGCTATTGAAATATTAAATTTAGCAAACGAAACCTGGTTCAAAATATCCAACCACGACACATTACGTCCATTTTTCATGAACATTGTGAGTGATTCCAATCACTGGATGTTCATTTCCAGTAATGGGGGACTTACCGCCGGGCGAAAAAATAATAACTATGCGTTGTTTCCATATTACACGGATGATAAGATCACAGATATGGCAGACGTTACCGGCAGCAAAACCATAATTCGGACAAAATCCGCCGGTGAAACACTCATTTGGGAACCATTTTCGCATCGTAACCCCCATAATTTTAAGGTCACCAGAAACATTTTCAAGAATTTCTACGGCAACAAAATCATGTTCGAAGAAATTAATCATGACCTTGGACTAACATTCAAATACCAGTGGAATTCCAGCAATTTGTATGGTTTTGTCCGAACATCAACGATTGAAAATAACTCGATTGAGCGTCGCACGGTTGAAGTGCTGGATGGTATTCAAAATATTTTGCCCTACGGTATTGAACCGGATTTGCAGACCGGTACGAGCAATCTGGCGGATGCATACAAAAGAACAGAGTTGGTCACGGAGTCCGGACTTGGGATTTTTGCATTGAGTGCCATCATTGTAGATAAGGCTGAACCCAGCGAAGCGCTCAAAGCGAATGTGGTATGGTCCCTTGGCATAGACCAGCCGAAGATTTTATTATCATCGCTACAACTGGATGAGTTCCGAAAAAATCAGGCTATTTATCCGGAAAGTGATATAAAAGGCGAAAAAGGCGCTTATTTCATGAATTTTGAGTGTGATCTTGATGGATCCGGATCAAAACAGTGGAAAATAGTCGCTAATGTAAATCAAAATCATACTCAGGTTGTCGAGTTAAATCAGAAAATACTGCAGGATTCGGGACTGGATGAAAAACTGCAGCGTGATATTGCCAGCGGATCCCAGAAATTGCAACAATTGTTAGCGGGTGCCGACGGACTAAAATACACCTCTGACATCCTCAAAGACTCACGTCATTTTTCAAATGTGCTTTTTAACATCATGCGCGGGGGTACATTCGATGACAACTATCAGATCGAGAAACATGATTTTGTCCGGTATCTCCAAAATGCCGGCAAGGATGTCATCAAAAGAAACCAGAAATGTATTGATGATCTCCCGGATCTTTTCAACAAAAATGAGCTTTACGATCTGTTACTGGGGTGCGATGACCCGGATTTTTACAGATTATCAAAAGAATATCTGCCGCTAAAATTCAGTCGCCGTCACGGTGATCCGAGTCGTCCATGGAACCAGTTTTCCATAAACACTCATAATGAAATTGATGGCTCAAAAATTCTGGATTACCAGGGTAACTGGCGGGATATTTTCCAGAACTGGGAGGCGTTGGTCCACTCATATCCCGGATTTATCGAAGGGATGGTATTCAAATTTCTGAATGCCAGTACATTTGATGGATATAATCCATATCGGGTTACAAAAGGTGGATTTGATTGGGAAACCATCGAACCGGATAATCCATGGTCCTATATCGGATACTGGGGAGACCATCAGGTCATTTATTTGCTCAAATTTTTGGAGTTTTACCAAAAACACGATCCGGATTCGCTGCAACTGCTCTTAGATCACAATTATTTTGTGTACGCAAATGTGCCGTATCGAATAAAATCCTACGAACAGATTCTGGCTGATCCAAAGAATACGATTGATTTTGATGAAAAATCAGATCATAAAATCCGCAAAAAAATTGTTGAAAAAGGCGCAGACGGAGCGTTACTCGGAAGCTTAAAATCTGAAATCCATCACGTTAATTTCCTGGAAAAAATTCTGGCAACGGTCCTGGCGAAGATGTCGAATTTTATTCCCGAGGGTGGAATCTGGATGAACACTCAACGTCCGGAATGGAATGATGCCAATAATGCTTTGGTGGGCAACGGCGTTTCTANNCGGAATGGAATGATGCCAATAATGCGCTCGTAGGGAACGGGGTTTCAATGGTCACGCTGTACTATTTGCGGCGATTCATGAAATTCTTTGAGGAAATGCTCGGGACAACACAGCTCAACGAATTTGAAATTTCGGCTGAACTACATGATTATTTTGATGAAATCAGCCACATTTTAGATTTTTATCACCCGATTTTATCCGGATCCATTGACGATATCAATCGAAAGAAAATCACCGATGCATTAGGTCAGGCCAGCAGTGCATATCGTGCCCGTGTGTATGAAAATGGATTCAGTGGCGATAAAAAATCCGTTTCCGTTGAAAAATTCGGTCATTTTGTGACCTCCACATTGGATTTTCTGGAACATTCTATCGAAGCTAATCGTCGGGATGATCATCTGTATCACGCCTATAATCTGATGAGCGCTGACGAGAACGGGATTTCGATTTCGCGATTGAGCGAGATGCTTGAGGGACAAGTTGCGGTACTAAGTTCCGGTTATTTAAGTTCGAATGAAGCCGTTTTGCTTCTGAACGCGCTTCGGAAAAGCAAATTATACCGCGAAGATCAAAGCAGTTATATGCTTTATCCGAACAAGGAGCTACCCGGATTTCTCCAAAAAAACTCCATCCCCAAACAAGCAGTGGCGAAATCAAAGCTGCTCACGAAACTTCTCGATGACCAAAATGCACAAATCGTATCCCGTGATGTGTTGGGAGGGTATCATTTTAATGGAAATTTCAGGAATGCTGCGGATGTTCGAGAAGCGTTGGAAAATCTGAGAACGACGGAGTATGGTCCGCTTGTGGAGGCCGAATCTGAGCAGGTTTTACTGATATTCGAGGATGTGTTTAACCATAAGGCGTTCACCGGACGATCAGGCACGTTTTACNNTGGGTTCGATCTACTGGCACATGGTTTCAAAATTGCACTTAGCGGTTCAGGAAGTCAGTTTGGAGGCGATTAAAAATCGTGCTGATGACGACCTAATTGCGGTTTTAAAACAACATTATTATGAAATCGGCGAAGGAATCGGAATTCATAAAACGCCAGCCCGGTACGGGGCATTTCCGACGGATCCGTATTCGCATACTCCGTTTCATCGGGGGGCGCAGCAGCCCGGAATGACGGGACAAGTCAAAGAGGATATTTTGGTCCAATGGGGTGAATTTGGATTACAAGTTGATGCCGGAATCCTGCATTTTAGTCCGGTTTTGCTCAAGAAACAGGAGTTTACCGAAGTCCCACGGAGAATTGACTTTATTGATGTAAAAAATCAGACTGTTTCGATGGAATTAGCTGAAAAATCGCTGGCTTTTTCCGTTTGTCAGGTGCCGGTTATTTACAGGATGTCAACGGAGGATGGGATCGAACTAGTGTTGAAAGATGGATCCGTGAAAAAACTCACCGGACATCAGTTGGTGGATCCGTACAGCCGGATGTTATTCGAAAGAACGGGCGAAATCAGTGAAATCCGGGTCAGTTTGAAGGAGCTTGAATGATGGTGGATGAAAAATTGACGGGGTTTTGGCGGTTTTGGATGGAATTCGGTGGAAATTGATGGTTTTTGACACAAAATGACAAAAAAATGTCGAAAATGAGCCTTTTTTGACCAAAACGGACAAAAAATGACAGTAAAGATGAAATTTTGATGAAAAACAGATGAAACAGATATTGACTCTAGTTGCGGTTGTTGTGATTGTGGCGTGGACCATTTCATGTGATCGCGGGCAAAAAATGGATGAATCCGTGGCTGAAATTACCGCCGCTGACATCCTGGGGAATCCGGATTATCATGCCATTTCATTTGGGGGATATCGCGATACTACCAGGGACATCCAACCGACGATACCGGAACTCAAAGAAGATGTATTGATCCTCCATGCCATGGGGATCCGTTTGCTTCGCACCTACAATGTGTATTACGACGAGGCTTCGAATTTGCTCAAAGCGATACGCGAGCTCAAAGAATCCGATCCTACTTTTGAAATGTATCTCATGATGGGCGCGTGGATCGATGCCAAAAATGCATGGACCGATTTACCGGATCGAATCCGTGATGAGGACGATGTGCGGAATGCCGAAGAAATCGAACGTGCGGTTAAACTTGCGCAGGAATATCCCGACATCGTGAAAATCATTGCGGTTGGGAATGAAGCCATGGTCCACTGGCAGTGGAATTATCACGTTGAACCGGCAATTATCCTAAAATGGGTGAATTATTTGCAGGATCTGAAACGCAAAGGAGAGCTTCCCGAGACTTTGTGGATTACCAGTTCGGACAATTTTGCGTCGTGGGGTGGGGGCGGAGCCGAATATCATAAGGAGGACCTCACTGCGCTGATCAAAGCGGTCGATTACATCTCGATGCACACATATCCCATGCACGACACGCACTATAATCCAGATTTTTGGGGAGTTCGTGAGCATGAACTCAATCTCACTGACCAGGAAAAAATTGATGCCGCGATGTTGAGATCCAAATACTATGCCATCGCACAGTATCAAAGTGTGGTCAATTACATGAGAAGTCTTGGGGTTGAAAAGCCGGTCCATATCGGAGAAACCGGCTGGGCCACGATATCCGACGAGTTTTATGGGGCGGATGGAGCCCGGGCTATAGATGAGTTCAAATCAGCCCGGTATTATCGCGATATGCGGGAATGGTCCGACAGCGCTGGCGTGACCCTATTTTATTTTGAAGCATTTGACGAGCCCTGGAAAGATGCCGTGAATCCGATGGGTTCGGAAAATCATTTTGGATTGATTAATCTTGAGTCTCAGGCGAAATATGCGATTTGGGATTTGGTGGATGCCGGCGTGTTCGACGGACTTACCAGAGCCGGAAAACCGATAACCAAAACGTACGGCGGCAATCTGGATAGTTTGATGAAAAACGTGTTGGTGCCCCCGACGGATGCGGAAATTCAGCAGCGAATCAAAGGAAATTAAATGACATGGAGTCACAATTCAGTGTCGAGATTTATAACGCGGGCGATGGGAGGTCAGGTGGTCGGAGGACGAAATTCAAATGGCGGGCAGCTGGCGGATTCTCAGTTAATGGGAGCCCGCATTTGGGTTGCGTGAATCTTTGTTCGTCAGGTAAAAAATAACGAATTTGCATCCTGAAAATGATGTGATGTATGTAATACTAATAAATTGAATCATGGCAGAACATATAACATTAGCTAAAGACCGGGTGCCTTTACTGCAAAAAGCAGCATTCGGAGCCGGGAATCTCGTCAATAATCTCTTGCCCGGAGCGCTGGGCGTGTTTTCATTCTTTTTATTGACGGCATTTGGGATCGATCCGTTTCTTGCCGGACTCCTCGGTGGACTTCCCCGGTTTTTTGATGCCCTTACGGACCCGATCATGGGATACATCACCGATAACACAAAATCCAGATTTGGTCGACGTCGTCCGTATATTTTTATTGGTGCAATCCTGAGTGGGTCGTTGTTTATCCTGTTGTGGCAGATGGATCCGGCAAACTCTCCAACGTACAACTTCTGGTATTTTTTGATTTTCTCAATGGTCTATATCATCGGGAATACCATATTTTCAGCGCCATTGATTGGTTTGGGCTATGAAATGACGACAGATTATCACGAACGGACTCGACTCATGGGTTTTTCACAGATCATCGGGCAGGTTGCCTGGATGATTGTCCCCTGGTTTTGGGTGCTCATTGCGAATCCAAATTTATTTGAAACACAGGCTGAAGGGGTACATCAACTGGCCATCGTTGTCGGGTTTATTTGTATAATTTTAGGGGTATTACCGGCCATATTTTGTCGCGAACTGGATCAGAAAAATCTGACCAATCGTGCTGATCTGAGCATGAAATCAGCGTTCAAAAACCTGAAAGATTTATTGAATAGCATGACGCTGATGACCAAAAACAAACCGTTTTTGCGATTGTGCGGAGCCACATTTTTAGTGTTTAACGGATATCAGATGGTGGCGTCATTCAGTTATTTCATCATCGTGTTCTACATGTTCAACGGCGATTACGGAGCTGCCGGAAACTGGCCGGCCTGGTTTTCCACGGTCAGTGCCATGACCACAGCTGTATTGATCATCCCGATCATTACCTGGATGTCGAACAAATGGAGCAAACGCACAGCGTTCATCGTATCAACCGTGTTGTCCATCTTTGGCTACATTCTGAAATGGTGGGGATTTAGTCCGGAGAATCCGTGGCTGATATTCATGCCGATTCCGTTGATGGTCTTTGGTATTGGCGGACTTTTCACGCTCATGATGAGTATGACGGCCGACGTGTGTGATCTGGATGAATATTACAATGGGATGCCTCGAAAAGAAGGCACATTTGGAGCCATTTACTGGTGGATGGTCAAGTTGGGCATGGGGATTGCGTTAGTGTTGGGCGGACTCGTTCTGAAACTCGTGGGATTTGATCAGAATGCCACCATCCAAACAGCGGAAACCATCATCAACTTGCGACTGGCTGATATCACCATACCGGCATTGACGGCGGCGCTGGCCATCTGGGTCATGTGGGGATATGATTTGACCGAAGAAAAAGCCAACGAAATCAAAGTTGAACTGGTTCGTCGACGTGGTGAGTTATAGGTGGTTCGCGATGTGCAGTTGACCACACAATAGCAACATTTATGCAGCTGGCAAACCGAGAAATTGATCATTTGGTGTGATCGTAGACATCTTATGTGGTTGTATTATGCCCGGTCTAAAGATTATTTGAGAAGTGATTGACGGTAGTTAACCATTTCTAATGAAATCGCCTCATTATTGCATATTTAAAATGCAATAATCCACCGAAAATAGTGTTATCATCTCATCGACATTGAGCACACAAATCTACTATCGCACACGGAAAAAACATGAGCAGAGAACAACAAATCAGCTTCGGATTCATTGGAATCGGGATCGTCGTCGGACTTACCATTTTTGGATTTTTTTTAACGAGTGCCGTGAAGACGTTTCGCGGATTTGAGCGTACCGTTACAGTACGTGGATTAGCGGAGGAGGAGCATCTTTCGGATGTGATTATTTGGCCAGTTCAGTTCACGGAAGCCAGCAATGAGCAGTCGCAGATTTATACAAGTTTGGAAGAAAATGTCGTGAAGGTGACCAAATTTTTGCAGGATCGTGGGATCACCGAAGCCGAAATCACGATTGGTGTTCCGGCGGTGACGGATCGTTCTGCACAGCTATATGGTGGAGAGGGTAGTGCAGCGTTCAGATATGTAGGCTCGCAGACCGTAACCGTGTACTCATATGATGTTGAGAAGATCCGACAAGTAATGCGTGGTATTGGTGAGTTGGGTAAACAAGGTGTAGTGATATCGGTTCCTGAATATGGATCAACGACCGAATACATGTTTACCAGATTGAATGAACTCAAACCTGAAATGATTGAAATCGCCACGATCGAAGCCCGAAAAGTAGCTGAGAAATTCGCGGAGGACTCGAACAGTCGCCTGGGCAAAATCAAAAATGCCTATCAGGGACAGTTCACCATATCAGCGCGTGACATCAACAATCCGCACATCATGAGTGTACGTGTGGTCTCAACAGTTACGTATTATTTGATCGATTAGATTGGTGTTTTTTAGGATCTCGTCTGTGGTCCTGTAATGGAAGGTTTACCAAAATACAATTATCGAAACTTGCAATAAATTCAAGTTTTGATAATATGTCTTGTATATTTTTCACATTCAGTGAATGTTATATATTCAAAATAAACCCTGTCTGAAATCCACGGATTAATAGAAAAATGGTTATTTTGTTATATGATTCAAGCCGACAAAATAGAATTAGACTTCGTTGTAGATAAGTTGACAAACTCTATCCAGAACACTATTTCTGGAGATAATTTTCCGACCGAAGTCGCTAGGTTTACTTTTAAAGATTGTAGATTAGTTACCAATAAGAACGGTTGGAACTTCAATTGGAAGACCGAGCTTGAGAACGATGTGAATGAAGTATACAAATTAACCATCGTTCATAAATATTTTAAAACGTAGAACTATGGGACATATCAAAGAACCAAAAGGCGTAGACTTCATTATTCAAAGTGAGCCCCTAACAGACAAGGATAGAAAAATAATCAGTGAATTCATCGCTGAGTATAAATCAAAAAAATCAAAGAAAGTGGGTCGAAAAGTGAAAAGAAGACCGCTTAATGCTACTGATGCACAATAGCGATTATTCACGACATTGAAAGTTCAATGCACCATTATTTTGTAGTTTATACAATCTCTTTTGATAATCGCCATATAAATGTACCCTAGGTGACCAGTGTATACTACTTATACTATTAATTCTATAATTTATACTGCTTAATAACAAGGCGGTTCAAGGGGATTCGCCTCAGATGCGCTGGTTAATTTTGTCGTTTGGCAACTTGTTCAAATCCGTTAACATAACTCAAAAGGCTTACCGCTGAGCCGTTAATTGTTCTTGGTGCCGGGCTGAAAATCGGTGATTGATCCAGAGCGACAGCATAATCACGAGTAATCCAATCAAAAGCCGGATAAGATCTGCATCCTTATTCCAAAAAAGGATATTGACCAGGATACCGGCGGGGATCAGCATATTATTCATGATGGCGAGCGTGCCGGCATCCACCAGAGTGGCGCCCTTATTCCAAAGAAAAAGACCGAGTCCGGAGGCCGCGATCCCGAGCCACAGCAAAATTCCCCATTGGAGCGTGGAATCCGGCATCATGGATGGATTTCCAAAAATGAGATAGGATGGACCGGCAACCAGGAGTCCGCCCAGGAAAAAGTATCCAAAAAACCGGTATTGAGGCATATCTACGGGATAACGTTTAACCAGATTCGCGTACCCGACCTGTCCAGCAGCGAATGACAAATTAGCCGTTTGGATGAGAGCAAAACCAGTGAGGTAGGAGTCCGTGATACCATCGTAGCGGATGTATCCCGCACCGAGGACGGCCAGTGCGGCGGCAAAAAGCGCCACCGGTGAAAATCGTTTATTCAGCGCGTCATCAATCAGAGAAACATAAAGCGGAGTCGTCACCGTAAAAAGCAGGACCTCGGGCACGGATAGATACAAAAACGAACGATATAGACAGAGGTATGTGATCCCGATCATGAGTCCACCCACGATCGTAGTACCCAATTTCAGTTGAGATGGAATGCCATTCCAGCGCGTCAGAGGCAGAAAAATAAGCCCTGCCAGAACCACCCGCGAAAGCACCGCAAAATCCCCATCCACCTTCCCGGCCAGATACACATCAATCAAGCTAAACGAAAACGCCCACAAAAAAGTAACAAAAACTAGGTAACGCATGGAGAGTTAAGCTTGGGATAATTAATATTGAAATACAGGCTAACGGTTATCTAAAAAGTTTACATCAACGCGCAAAGATAACAAAATAATAAGAGGTGAGATATACTCCATTTTCGCTTGTTTGAACGCTTTTCATGGGCTCACAAAAACATCTCCACCAACACTTCTTTGATTCTTTCTGCTTCAGTCGGAGTGACAACACCCAGGAGTTTCACCAGCCTGGTGGTATCCACTGTTCGGATTTGGTCAAGAGCTACTTCACCTTTTTTATCCTGAAATACCGCTGCGACTCGAGTTGGCCAGGAACGAAGTGTGGATGTCAGTGGTGCGATGATAACAGTTCGGAGTTGGGAATTCATTTCGTCGGGAGAAATCACAACACAGGTTCGGGACTTCCGGATTTCTGAACCCTGTGTAGGATCCAGTTGTACCAGATAGACATCAAATTGCTTGGGAATAAAAGGGCTCACCAAGTCCACTCCACATCCGTTTCTGGATCAATAGGTGCGTGAACAAAATCCTCAGGATCTGCTATCATTCCATCATTGAATGCACCCATCCAAGCTGCTTGAGGACGATCAGCCGGGCGAATACGAAGTTCACCCTCCGACGTATACAACTCCACCTCCTCTGAAAGTTGTAACTGCTCGATGAGTGCCTTCGGAATACGAATCCCCCTCGAATTACCAATGGAAATAATTTTTGTTTTCATGAAAAAATCTATTTTTAAAAATGTATGTACAATGTAATTACATTTGAAACAAAATTCCATGCTAATTAGAGTCGAAGTATCTAATTTCCTTACAAAAATTGGATTTATTTCATAAAAGAATGAAAACAATTTGAGACAGACGACATCTTCAATAGGAATCTCAAAGATATAATATTTGCGAAAAGCATCGGAATGTGATAACTTTCGCAAAATATAACTCTTATGAAGTCAGATGTAACATATAATCAAATCGACACCTGGTCAGAGAAAGTACTGGCTCAAGGGAGATATGGATTCGGGCTAACTGAGCTTAAACAGAGTCATACAGGCCTGAGTAACTCTGCCGTAAAATCAGCCCTCAATCGACTAAGTGACAAGGGAAAAGTTTTGAGTGTTTTCAAAGGCTATTACCTGATAATTCCACCACAATACCGCAGCAAAGGCATTCTCCCTGCACAACTGTTCATGGATGCATTCATGAAGCACCTGCACCGGCCTTATTACGTATCGCTTCTCAATGCTGCAGCGTTTCATGGTGCATCTCATCAGCAGCCGCAAGAGTACTTTGTCATAACCACCTTTCCCGTGCTAAGGCCTACGAAAAAAAAGGGGCTCAAAATCAATTATATCAGCATCAGGGAGATACCGGAGTCGCTGATTGAAAAAAGGAAAACAGAGGCAGGTTACCTGAATATTTCAAATCCGGCACTCACGGCTGGTGATTTGATTCAATTTGAAAAACGTGTGGGTGGACTCAATCGGGTAGCCACGGTTTTGAGCGAGTTGAGTGAAGTAATCAAACCCACTGATTTTAATTCCGAAGTCTTACTGCATGTTCAGGTAACCGTATTGCAAAGAATGGGATACTTATTGGAAAACGCCTGTTTCAATATGGAATTGGCAGATGCATTATTTGAAGCTATGAAGCGGGAAGGACTGAGTTTGTACCGTATTCCGATGAAAACAGCAAAAGAGACCAAAGGCTTTTCATCAGAAAACCGATGGAACGTGATCGTGAACACAGAAATCGAGATTGACGAATGATTCCACAGGCCTATATCACCGAATGGAGTCAGAAGGTACCATGGCAATCTAACGAACAGGTTGAACAAGACTTGGTAATTTGCAGAGCCTTGGTAGAAATCTTCTCTGACGAATGGTTGGCCACTAGCTTAGCATTTCGGGGTGGAACAGCCCTACATAAACTGTACCTAAAACCTCAGCCCCGCTATTCAGAAGATATTGACTTGGTTCAGTTGAGGGCTGAACCAATCAAGGATACTGTTCAAAGATTACAAGATGCATTGGCTTTTCTAAGTGAGTCCACAGTTAAACAAAAAATGGATGGAACCCAGATTATTTACCGCTTTGAATCAGAATTTCCACCTGTAATTAATCTTCGTTTAAAGGTTGAAACCAATACGCGCGAACACTTCACGGTGCTTGGACTTCAAGAGTTTCCTTTTGAAGTTACATCACCTTGGTTTGAAGGCAACTGCAACTTGACCACATACCGATTGGAAGAACTGCTGGGTACGAAATTAAGAGCCCTTTATCAACGCAAGAAAGGTAGAGACCTATACGATATGTTCACTGCTCTTACCCAAAGAGCTGATTTAGATTTAGATGCTTTACTGCGTTGTTATCGTGAGTACATGAAGTTCTCTGTGGAAACACCACCGTCTCAACGGGAGTACATTCTGAACGTGGAAGCCAAAATGCGAGATAGAGATTTTTTGGGCGATACCACCGCTTTATTGCGTCCAAATGTGCAATACAATCCGATAGAAGCCTATGAAGTTGTAAAAAAGATGTTGATTGAACGTATTTGATAAGATGAATTTACACCGCCAAAGGCAAATTGACAGGATGCATAACAGACACCTGGAAGGAAATCTGAAACACCTCTCCAAACCGTAAATTCGGATATGATTTTGAAATCAACGACGAACCCAAAGTCGTCAAAGTAATCCGGCTGTGGATACATTACGAATAATATAGGATGTGATAACTAATCTGAAAATTATGTTTAGACTTACTGGCTTGCTGTTTGAAGTTGTCTAGGATCAATAATTGGCAAAACAGCTCCATGCAAGAATGTCCCTTTGAAAGTTGAAAACATAATACCTCTTGTTGTAGATATTGAAATACTATTCAACGTATCAATCAATGGTAGAGGAATATGTATTCTGCCATCAGCTTCGGTTTTAATAACATCATGGAAATTCATGATTTCATAAATGCAACTCACTGACAAAGTTCCAAGAACAGCAGATTGGTTTTCATTTCTAATTTCAACATGAACTATCACAAATAGAAGTTTATTGTCGGCATCAGCACGGCTTTCAATGCTAATGTTGAAATTAAAATCGGTAATAGGCGCATTCGGATTAGCAGGTAAATTTATTGAGCAGTTTAATAACTCAACTCCTTTTATCCGAGTATCAACTTTTAAGTCCTCGTTCTCAATTTTAACCATTTTGTGATTGACGTAAATGTGAATAAGATGAATTCATTTCATGTAATGTTACATAACTTAAACCGTAAACACTTGTTTCCATTCCGAGTGGTGTAGTCACCAAAATTATGGCAGGTACTGCTTCAGATTTAACAGCAATTTCTTTTCGAAAAAGAAATTGATCCTGTTGTTTTTCCATTAAACTTGATAATTCAATACCCAGGGCAAATGCAATTTCTGTTAATGTATCAATAGTAAAATTTTGGGTTCCGCTTAACCATTTTGTGATTTCTGAGGGGTTTTTGCCAACAACTTCAGCAAATTTTGACTTATTCCACCCTTTGGCAATCATAAAATCTTCCATGCGAGTAGCGAGTTGCATTTTATTCTTCGATTGCTCCATTTCAATTGGAGAAATTTCATTCAACAACTCCTGCAGTTTAGTGCTGTTGTATTTTCTTGCTTTTGTAGTATTACTCATAATTGTAGTTCTTAAGATTTCCTTCTAATTCAGTTCCATCATCGGACCAATACAGTTCCTTATCCCCTTCATGTTTAAAAAAACTTTCTCTTGCACCTGTGTAGTGACCTATTTGCATAAGCCGTTTGAGAATATCTTTGATCTCATCCTTGAATTCGGATTTGAATTCATCTACAAACTTTTCAAATAATGTATCCTCACTTCCTTCCGGAATAATAGAGTAAACCTTTGCTTGATTGCCACTGTATGGTTCCATTTCGACGATTTCGTAGTTCACTTTTATTAAACAGGGCTTTATGATTAACGCAACAAGATTTGAAATATTTTATTTATAAGTGAAATAAAGGACTTGAAAACTACGTATTTTTGAGTTATAGTCCAAAATATTATCAAATATTTTATTTATAAGTGAAATAAATAAATATGGATGTAAATGAAGAATAGACTTGAAAATGATGCTGAACGTTGGCTCAACTGCTCAACTGCTCAACAATTCACCTTTTCCTTGACATCTAGCGACAATACATTTTGAAACATTCCCGAATTATTCCATATTCTGAGTTGGTTCCTGTCGATAAGCGTCAAGTACCGGAATGCAAGAGGTTTTCCTCTTTACATTACATAGATGACTGTCCCTGCATGGAAGCACTTAGTGTCGGATTATACGAACAACTCATAAACAAACTCTTCGCTCAGCGCTTGGGAGAGTTGGACCGTTCGGTTTACTACGTACAAGACAAACCATTGGACAAGGCGGAAGCTGCGCGTTATCTAACGCAATACGTAGCTTCGACTATTCATTTCGCTCTGAACAGTGTCGCCAACGACGATCGCCCTGGCCGACAGATCGAACTCATCAACAAGATCATTCTCCTGCTCATCGACGAAATTCGCGACCAAGAACTCTCAGAGAACTTGCTCGAAGCCGAGGGAACTCTACTCGAAGCGGTGATCAACAAACTCGATTCGCCATACGCCGACCTCAAGCAATTTGTCCGCGACGCCATGCCATACACCCGGCTATCCCAGAGCGAACTGTTCACTGGTAGCTCGGCTGGACTCTCACTCGACACTGAGCTCAAAAAAGAAATCCTCTCCGCAGACCGCATCTGCTTCATGGTCAGTTTCATCAAGTGGAGTGGCATTCGTATTTTCAAGCAGGAACTCGAATCCTTCACGCGCCGGGGACAACTTCAGGTCATCACCACCTCGTATATGGGCGCGACGGACCAAAAAGCCGTCGATTTTCTGGCGAGTTTGCCCAACACCGAAGTCAAGGTATCCTACAACACCCGCCAGGAGCGGCTCCATGCCAAAGCCTACCTCTTTTTGCGAAACACGGGGTACCACACCGGATACATCGGCTCATCGAATCTGTCGCGATCGGCGCTCACCAACGGACTCGAATGGAACATGAAAGTGACCACTCGGGAAATCCAGCACATTATAGACAAGTTCATTAAGACCTACGACACTTATTGGAACGACAAAGAATTCGAGCAGTATCGTCCCGGAATGGAAGCCGACCGAACACGCCTTGCCAAAGCGCTTAAATCCGAAAACAGGAACAGCTCCGACGAAATCCTGTCCTTCTTTGACCTCAAACCCTACAGTTTCCAGCAGGAAATCTTGGAAAAACTCGACTCTGAGCGCGAAAACCACGGACGTTACCGCAATCTCATCGTCGCTGCCACCGGAACCGGCAAGACCGTGGTATCGGCATTCGATTTCAAGCGGTTTTATGATAAAAATCCCGGCGCGAAGTTTTTGTTTGTGGCACATCGCAAGGAAATCCTGATTCAAGCTCGAAACACATTTCGGAATATTTTGAGGGATGCCAACTTCGGCGAACTCTGGGTGGATGGGCTAGAGTCAACTGAGTTTTCGCAGCTTTTTGCATCTGTCCAGACGCTGAACAGTCGCTTGGACTCGCTCTCGCTGACGGATTCCTTTTTCGACTATATCATTATTGATGAGGTGCATCACATCGCGGCAAACAGTTATCGCCCAATATTGGAGCGTTTTTCACCTAAAATCTTGCTTGGACTCACAGCTACGCCCGAGCGGATGTATGGAGGCGACATTTTGCCTGACTTCGACAATCGAATTGCTGCTGAAATTCGTCTTCCTGAGGCACTGAATCGCAAACTGCTCACGCCGTTTCAGTATTTTGGGATTAGCGATACGGTGGATTTGTCCAGCGTGACATGGCGCAATGGAAAATACGAAATTGGGGAACTAACAAGGTTATATACCGTCGGCGACCAGCGCGTTGGTCACATTTTGGATAATTGTCAGCGCTACCTGACCGATATGAACGAGGTCAAGGCACTTGGGTTCTGTGTGAGTCAGGAACATGCACGTTTTATGGCTGAAAAGTTCACGGCGATGGGACTCAAAGCCAATTATTTGACCAGCAAGAATGCTCAGGAACGCGAGTACCTTCGCCAGCAACTGACACGTGGAGACTTGAATTACCTGTTTGTGGTAGACATTTTCAATGAAGGGGTTGATATTCCGGAAATTGATACGGTGCTTTTTTTGCGTCCCACCGAAAGTTTGACCGTATTCTTGCAGCAGCTCGGACGTGGACTTCGATTGAGTGATGAAAAGGACGTCCTGACTGTGCTGGATTTCGTGGGAAATGCCCGGGCGGAATACGATTTCGAGCATAAATTTCGAGCTTTGGTTGGACGAACCCACACCTCCATTCTCAAAGAAATCGAAGATGGTTTCCCGCATTTACCCTTGGGATGCACCATAGTGCTCGAAAAACAGGCTCGAGAAGTCATTTTAGCCAATATCAAGGCGGCAACGGACCTAAATCGCCGGAAAATCATTCAACGCATCCAGCAATTTCGCAATCAATCCACGCGTCCGCTCACGCTCAGAAACTTTCTGGATCACCACCAGATGTCCATCGATCAGCTCTACAAATTCAAAGCAGGAAGCAGCTACATCGGATGGTCGCGCTTACAACAAGAAGCAGGACTTCGGGCGGAAATCACTGATCCTGATGAACATATCCTGACCCGATTCATCGGACGCTTAGTCACCGTGCAATCCATGCACTACTTCCGATTTCTGAAAGCCGTTGTGTCCCGTGGGGGATCCATTGAAACGCTCAAGCGCCATCTTCAGCAAGAGCGACAGGATTCCGGCACACAGGACATCCACCTACAACCACTCTCCACCCTCTCCGACACTGAAATCGATCTCATGGGCGTCATGATCCACCACGATCTCTGGCAAGAGTCCGGAGTCAAGCTGGGACTCTCCTCCCTGGAACAAAGCCTCTGTGTCTTTGGAAGGAACTCTGTTCTGGCGAAGGAAATCATCGAAGTAGTAGATATCCTCATGGACGGAATCAGTCACACTGAAAAATACCTCGACTTGGGATTCGACTTTCCGCTGCGCGTTTATGGGCGGTACACACGCGACCAAATATTGTCCGCCATGCGCCTGCACACCTTCGAGCAGAAGTCCAGCAACCGTGAAGGCGTCGCCGAAAACAAAGACCTCAACTGTGAAGCTTTATTTGTTACGTTACACAAGTCAGAAGCCGACTACTCCGCCAGCACCTTGTACGAAGACTACGCCGTCAATGAAGAGCTATTTCATTGGCAGTCTCAGAATGCCACCAGTCCGGAATCCAAACGTGGACAAAGCTACATCAACCACCGTCAGCGCGACAAAAAGATCCTGTTGTTTGTCCGTGAGCAAAACACCAATCAACATCGCAACACCATGAGCTACGTCTACCTAGGTCCCGTCGACCTCAACACACATCAAGGCAGTAAACCCATGAATATCACGTGGAAACTCCACGAACCGATTCCGGGGTACTTGCTGAAAGAAAGCAGAAAATTGGCGGTTGGGTGATAAGTGGATCATTACTCTGATACAAAGTCAATGAAATTAAAAAAATAATAAATACGTATATATATCTAATTTTATTCTGTAACTAGTTAATAATAATCGTATATAACGAGTCACTAGCAAGTATAAAAAAGTTTTGTGAAATGAGAAACAAGAGACAAATTGTAATTTAGACAACAGAATATGAACAATGAATTCAAGGACGTAAAAGCGTTTTTAAATAATCTAAAGAAAGCTACAGATAATGTTGAAAACTCTAAACTTGTTATTGAAAGCTATGTAAGGATTGGATCTCGTTATAAAATACTTGATGCTTTATTGTTAATCAATAATGAACCATTAGCCGTATTTGAGTTTAAAAAAGAAATCAAGTCTTTACTAAACCAAGAAATAATTACACTAGCAGATGAATTGCCGATTGAATGTAGATTTATAGTATTTGGTGACGGTAATTATTTTAAGGTTATTGATACA
The DNA here is from genome assembly GCA_003448835.1 of Bacteroidota bacterium. Lineage (GTDB taxonomy): Bacteria > Bacteroidota > Rhodothermia > Balneolales > HLUCCA01 > UBA11400. Next base: position 29,412 of record DLXM01000231.1, read on the forward strand.
GTAACCTCAATAATAAAGCACGCAACAAATGGTGTTGTTTTATTTCAGATTTTATTTGAGAAAAAAAATGAAACCATAGACAGGAAAACTAAACTTCAAATACAAGACGAATTGATAAAGGCATGCAACACGGTAAAGAGAGACTTGAATTCATTAATTAAGAATGATAAAACCTATATAAGTAACGAACGAATAGAGGGAATTAATTATGCAATCAGTTTATTGAGTTCGGATCACTTTCTTGAAGAATTGGATTATAATAATAATGGTCAATTTTTTCACTTCATAGATGATTTAAGAAATTTCGATTCCTTAGAAAATAAATTTTTCAAATCATTAGTTTCTGACGTTCCAATTGGAATTAAAATATTTCGATATACAAGTCTTGACTCTGTTTACAGAACAATTAAAGAAAATAAAATCAGATTAAATGGAATTGTTGGAATGAATGACATATCGGAAGTCGGATATGTTGATTCCTATCTTGACAAACGTTTCAATCCGATGGGAGATGATATTCTTGTCGACTCAGTGAATAGAAAGTTTATTATGTGCAGTTCAATCCTAGAAGACGAATTGATGCAATGGCGACTATACGGTGATGATTGTAAAGGTGGATGCTTGGTTTTCAAGGTTACAAAAAACAGCGAATTGCCAGGACTCCTTTTAAGAAGAATTAGCTATGGTGTTGAGGTAAATGGTTTAAACTTTCATCCAGAATTAGAATTAATTAATAGGATTAAGAAAAAACTCAAACGAATTTTAAAAATTGATTTTAGATTTAGGACAATAGATGTATGGAAACATTTTTTTAAATCTTATGAATATGCTCCTGAAAAAGAAGTTCGATTATTGTTAATTGGTAATCAATATGATGAAGTTAAAGGTGAAAAATATTTGACCGGTGTTGGAAAAAAAATCGATGTCCGATGGAACCTTACAACTTCACATCAAATTCTGTCTCCTTATATCTTATTAGAAACTGGGGACAGCAGACTAAAATGTCAACTAGACTCAATTATATTAGGAGCTAAGTGTCCTGAAATTGCAATAAATCTTAAGCAATTTAAACATTTCGCTACAAAAAGAGGCTTGAGTCATTTAGAATGTCGACCTTCTAAAATTAAAAACTATAGGTAGTTGCAAATTGACACTATGAGTTTTTACGAACCCACAAACTTAATGAAAAAAATAAAAAGATTATTTTTTTGATAAAACTAGGACAGATTAACAATGAAACGAATGAATTATATCTTGAAAAATAATTTTATACTGACATGACTCGATTAAAAGATGTGCTAGAAAATAAAGGAATTCTACAAACTTGGCTTTCTAAGAAACTTGGGGCACATTACAACTTAGTAAACAACTATGATCAATACAGTCAATAACCTAGACTTGAAGTAGTATTTAGAATTATTATAATTCTAAAAGTGGAATTGAAGAATTAATCAAAGAAAATAAATAATATACATGACAGCAGAGACACACCGCCAAATGGCGGATTTTATTTGGGATATATGCAACCTAATCAGAGGCCCTTACAAACGCAACGAATATAGAAAGGTCATACTTCCATTGACTGTTCTTAGACGCTTTGATTGCATTCTTGACCCTACCAAGGAAGCTGCACTGGAAAGATATAGTGAATACAAGGGCAAGTCTCAAAGCATCGTGGATGCAAAAGTGCAGGAAGTAACAGGAGTCAAATTTTACAATCTTTCCAAACTGGATTTTCACAAGCTGCTTGATGATGCTAACCAAATAGCTCCTAACCTTAACAGCTACATTAACAACTTCTCTCCTAATATCCGGGAGATCTTTAATCGCTTTGAGTTCGAGGATGAAATCCGAAAAATGGCTGAGAAAAATATTCTCTATCAGGTGATAAAGAAATTTTCCACAATTGACCTCTCACCTGCCCGAATCGACAATTTACAGATGGGTTACATCTTCGAAGAATTGATCCGTATCGGAGCGGAACAATCCAATGAGGAAGCTGGAGAGCATTTCACTCCTCGTGAGGTAATAAAGCTTATGGTGGATTTGCTATTGTCCCCGGAAGATGATTTAGCTCAAAGTTTCAAAGTAAAAATGATCTATGACCCTGCCTGTGGTACAGGAGGAATGCTTTCAGAAGCTGAGCAGTACATTAAACAGCTGAACGAAGATGCCCAACCGCACCTTTTTGGTCAGGATTGGAATGATGAGGCCTGGGCTATTTGTCGTTCCGATATGTTGATTAAAGGACATGACGAGGATAAGATCAAGCTTGGTGACAGTTTTAGCAGAGATGCGTTCAAAGAAGAAAAGTTTGATTACATGCTGGCTAATCCTCCTTTTGGTGTTTCATGGAAACAGCAGGAGAAATACATCAAAAAGGAAGCAGAGTCAATGGGATACAATGGCCGATTTGGAGCTGGGCTGCCTAGAGTGAATGACTTTGCTTTACTCTTTTTGCAGCACATGATTTCTAAAATGAGACCTGCTAATGATGAAGGAAGCCGAATTGCAATTGTATTTAATGGTTCGCCACTATTTACTGGTGATGCCAGTGGAGGGGAATCTGAAATACGCAGATGGATTATTGAGAACGATTGGTTGGAGGCTATTGTAGCATTACCGGATCAGCTTTTCTACAATACAGGAATATCTACCTATATATGGGTGGTAACCAATAAAAAAAGCAAAACTCGCAAAGGCAAAATCCAATTGATAGATGGAAGAAACTTCTGGATTCAGATGAAAAAAAGCCTTGGAAACAAGCGCAAACAAATTGGGGATGGAGAAGAGAACCGCCCTAACCAGATAGCCCTTATTACAGCCATCTATGACCGCTTCCAACATGATGAGACAGCAACTTTTAATTTCGATGGAAATGAAAAAGAACTCATTGTAAGTAAAGTGTTTGACAATGAAGATTTTGGCTATCACAAAATCACAGTTGAGCGACCCCTCAGACTCAATTTTCGGGCTACAGCGGAGCGCATTGCTTTGCTTGATGGCATCACTGCATTCCAAAATCTGGCCAGCAGCACTAAAAAGAATGAGAACATCCGCCTAAAAGAAATAGAAGCCGGGGAGCAAAGGCAACAGGCCATTAAAGAAATGTTGAAAGACTTTGGTAAGGCATACAATGAAAAGCTATACAAAGACCGTAAAAGCTTCTTGCTCGACCTACGTGAGATTGATAAGAGGAAAGAAATAAAGCTTACCGTTTCCGAACTGAAAGCCATCATTGAAGCCCTCGGAGAGAGAGATGAAACAGCAGAAATTTGCCGTGACAAAAAAGGCCAACCAGAACCCGACCCACAACTGAGAGACACGGAAATAATACCGCTGAAAGAAAGCATTCAGACTTATTTCGAAAGAGAGGTTATTCCACATGTACCGGATGCGTGGATAGACCACTCAAAAACCAAAGTAGGTTATGAAATCCCACTCAATAAGCATTTCTACAAATATGAGCCCCCACGTGACTTAGAGTTGATTGAAGATGAATTGAAGGGACTGGAACACGATATTTTGGGGTTGTTGAAAGAAGTTACTGATTCAAATACCGTGTAATATGAAATATATAAAATATAACTCATATAAGGATAGTGAAATCAGCTGGATAGGAGAAATTCCAACGACATGGGAATGTTGGAAAGTATCCCATGGTTTCTCTCTTATAGGAAGCGGAACAACCCCAGACACTGAGGATAGTGAATATTATGATGGAGATATCCCTTGGGTTACTACATCAGAACTTCGAGAAAACATAGTTTTTAATACAAAAAAGAAAGTAACTCAAAAAGCTGTCTTAGAACTCTCAGCTTTAAAAAAATATAAACCAAACACATTGCTAATTGCAATGTATGGTGCCACGATAGGTAGACTTGGAATTTTAGGAACGGAAGCTACAGTCAACCAAGCTTGCTGTGCATTTGATAAACCGAAAGCCTTTGATTCAAAGTTTGTTTTTTATTGGTTTTACATTGCTAAACCCATTTTAATATCACTTTCATCAGGAGGTGGTCAACCAAATTTAAATCAAGATACCCTTAAAAGGATCAAGATACCAGTTCCTTCCATTTCAGAACAACAGTCCATTGTAGACTTTCTTGATAAAGAAGTCTCCCGGATCGATACCCTTATAGCAAAGAAGCAACAGTTTATTGAACGCTTAAAGGAAAAAAGACTTGCGGTAATCTCTAATGCAGTTTCAAAGGGTATCAATCCCAATGCAGAACTAAAGTCTAGCGGTGTTGAATGGCTTGGGGATATTCCTAAAATATGGGATGTAAAGAAATTAAAATATTTGGTTAACCAGATAAATCAGAAAGTTGAGCATGATGAGGATTTGCCTTTACCATACATAGGTCTTGAGAACATAGTGCCCTGGAAGGGTGAGTTAGTAACTCAGGAAATAAGTTATGTCCCAGAAGGAGTATCAAATACCTTTTATGAAGGATGTGTTCTATTTGGTAAGCTAAGACCCTATTTAGCTAAGGCATGCATTACAACCAAAAAAGGTTTGTGTTCATCAGAGATACTTGTATTGGAGCCTTTAAAGGAAATAGTTCCAGAATTTTTATTGAATTGCTTACTATCTGATGGATTCATAAAAGATGTTGACTCCTCAACATTTGGTTCCAAAATGCCACGAGCGAGTTGGGATTACATTGGCAATATAAAGATGCCTGTGCTGAGTAAAAGTGAGCAAATCAAGATTGTGGATCAAATAAACCAAGAAACATCAAAAATTGATATTCTTACTAGCAAAGCTGAAGCAGCGATTAATAAACTTCAAGAGTACAAAACGGCTCTAATTTCTGCCGCAGTAACAGGGAAAATCATTGTAACGGATCAGGTATGAATACGATTTATATAGACTCATTCGAAAAGTTTCTAAAAGAGATAGAAGAAATCTCAGTGCCTAAGCCCTATTTCAGGGGACAGACAAAAAGGGTTTCTGATGGTTATGCCCTCATACCTTCTTTAGGAAGACCAGAGTATAAAATACCAGAAAATCTTTCCGACCTCTTTGATTTTGAATGCCGGGTATTAGATACCTTTGCCAATCATGTATTAGGTCACGTAAATCACATCCCTCGTAACGATTGGGAAATGCTGGCACTTGCCCAACATCATGGCCTACCCACCCGATTTATGGATTGGACTACTAATCCATTGGTAGCTTTATATTTTGCGTGTCGAAATGCGAAAAATGGTTTTGATAGTTCTGTGTATGTCTTAACTAAACCCATAAAGAAATACAGTGACTTTCTCAGGTACGAAGAAAACAAGCATAGAGAGATTCAACCCGTGGGTGATTTAACTACCGAAAAAGTACAGAGCGAAGAGGAAGACCCATTCTCTGATTTTTTGGAAGAGGAAGAAACTACCTCACTGGTAGAAGAACCTACACCAATGGAAATACCATCCTATAAGTCTATCCTGAGTAAAGAAGAAGTAGAGTCACCTTTTGATATCAATGAAAATATAATCTATGATCCTGCCCATGTATCGCCCAGAATTAGGGCTCAGGATGGAGTTCTACTGGCATGTCATCAGCCGCTAAAACCAATTGATGAAAACGACTACATCGAGTATGTAATCAAGCACGACAAGAACAACCAAAAGAAAATTTGTAAGCAGTTGGAACAATACGGGGTGTTCGATAAGCAATTATTTCCCGATTTGGATGGGATGGCAAAATGGCTGAAATACAAAGAATTTGAAGACGGATTTTAAAGTGTATGAAATGAGCACAAGAACTAATATATCGCTAGGATTGAATGTAGTTCTGCGAATTCCATGTGACATTAAAAAGTAAATACAAACACATGAAAGCAACAACCGAACTGGCCTTTGAAGCATATATTGAGGAAGTCCTCTTAAATAAAAGCGGGTGGACGCTTGGCACCAATAAAGAGTGGGATAAGAAAAATGGTCTCTTTCCCGAACGTATCATTTCTTTCATCCAATCAAGCCAGCCTAGTTTGTACGCCCAAATGCAAAAACTACATGGTGAAGAATTAGATACCAAAATACTGGACACCTTGATAAAAGAACGCAATTTAAAAGGAACCATCCACATCCTTCGCCATGGTTTTAGGTTTTTTGGCAAGACCTTCCAAATGGCCTACTTCAAACCTGCACATTTATTAAATCCTGAAATACTGGAACGCTATCAAAAGAACCAGTTAACTGTTACCAGACAAGTTCCTTGCCATACATCCTATCATCATACAATGGATTTGGTATTTTCCATTAATGGCCTTCCCGTTGCTACTTGTGAATTGAAAACCCCCGCCACTGGACAGAATTGGAAAAATGCTATTGCCCAATACAGAAAGGATAGAGATTGGCGTATGCCGTTATTCCGTTTCAAATCGGGTGCGGTAGTACACTTCGCTGCTGACCCGGATGAAATTCACATGACAACCCACCTTCGAGGATATAAGACGTTCTTCTTGCCATTCAACAGGGGTAGCCATCCTGGAGAAGTTCAATGTGGAGCGGGAAACCCTTTACATCCTTCAGGCCACAGAACGGGCTATTTTTGGGAAGATGTATTACAACGAGTTAGTTTTCTTGAAATCGTTGGAAGCTTCATGTTTATTGAAACCAAGGAAGAAGCCACAACGGACGAACAGGGAATCAAGCGGAAATACACCAAAGAAACCATCATTTTTCCACGGTTTCACCAATTGGATGCTGTACGGAAGCTGATACGCACAGCACAAACAGAGAAAACAGGAGAAAATTACCTTATCCAGCATTCGGCAGGAAGCGGAAAAACCAATAGCATCTCTTGGCTATCTCACCGTCTGGCAAGCCTACATACTACCGAAGATGAAAAGGTCTTTGATTGTGTGGTGGTCATTACAGACCGCAAAGTACTAGATAGGCAACTACAAGATGCTATTTATCAGATTGAGCATGCTCAGGGAGTTGTCAAAGCGATTGATCAGGATTCCAAGCAGCTCGCAGAAGCATTGGTCGATGGGACAAAAATTGTCATTACCACCCTTCAAAAATTCCCATTTGTATTAAAGGGATTGCTAAAAGTGGCGGGTGCTGACAATACGGACAAACCCACTGAAGAACAAATAGCGACTTCCAAGGAGTGGCAAGAATCAATTGCAAATAGGAATTACGCCATCATTGTAGATGAAGCACATTCCAGCCAAACAGGTGAAACAGCCCGAGAATTAAAAGAAATATTAGGTGCAGGTTCAGGCGGTGAATCCGAAGAAGGTGAAACAGATTGGGAAGACCGATTGAATCAGGTAATGGAGTCAAGAGGCAAACAGAAGAATATTAGCTTCTTTGCATTTACTGCCACCCCAAAAGGGAAAACACTTCAATTATTTGGACGAGACAATGAAGCTTTTCATGTGTACTCCATGAGGCAGGCCATCCAAGAAGGCTTTATTCTAAATGTACTAGAGAATTATACCACTTACAGCACCTTCTACAAATTGGTAAAGGCAATTGAAGATGATCCTGAACTACCTCAGAAGAAAGCAGCCAAGGCTTTAGGCAAGTTTATGAGTCTACATCCAGTGAATGTAGAACAGCGCACTGAGATAATGATTGAGCATTTCCGCAATTCAGTCAGGCACAGAATAAATGGGAAAGCCAAAGCGATGTTGGTAACCAGCTCTCGGTTACACGCTGTAAAATATATGCTTGCCTTTCAGAGATACATTGAAAAGAAAGGATATGAAGATGTAAGACCAATGGTAGCTTTTAGTGGTAAAGTCCAAGATCCTGATACAGGATTAGAGTACTCTGAGCCTCAGATGAATATTGATGTTGTCACAGGAAAGCCAATAAGTGAAAACCAACTTCCTGAGAAGTTTGACACCGAAGATTATCAAATACTACTGGTTGCTAATAAATACCAAACGGGCTTTGATCAGCCCTTGCTTCACACAATGTATGTCGACAAAAGATTGGATGGTGTTCAGGCAGTTCAAACCTTATCCAGGCTAAACCGAATCAGCCCGGGAAAGGAAACGCCATTTGTTCTCGATTTTGTGAATAGTGCCGAAGATATTTATAAAGCATTTAAGCCCTACTACGATCAAACTTCCCTGCAAGAAACCACTGATCCACAACTTCTGGAAACCCTGAAGCATGAGCTTAATGCAATGCAAGTATATTACTGGTCAGAAGTAGAAGCATTCGCTTTGGTGTTTTACAAGGCTGTAGATGCCCAGAATCCCTCAGATCATGCGAGGATGCAAAAACACATTCAACCTTCCGTTGATCGATATAAAAAGCTTGAAGAAGAAGAGGCGAAAACGTTTAGAGATAAATTATCATCTTTTGTCAAGTGCTATTCCTTCTTGAGTCAGATACTTCCCTATTCAGATGCTGAACTTGAAATGCTTTACAGTTTTAGTAGGTTTCTGCTACCTCATCTACCCAGAGAAAGAGACTATGAAATCATTAAACCAGAAGATGACGTAAGCCTTCATTATTATAGAATTGAACGTGTAACAAGCGGCTCTATTCTAATGGAAGAAGGTGAACCTTACGGAGTTAAAGGGATAACGGAAGCAGGAACTGGTAAAGCTAAAGAACCTAAAAAGCCTCTTTCTGAAATAATTGAGGTACTTAATAACAAATTCGGAACTGAGTTTTCAGAAGAGGATCGTCTCTTCTTTGAGCAAATCAGGGAGAAGGCATCCAAGGATAAAAAGATAATCCAAACAGCAGAAGCTAATCCGCTTGATAAATTTCAATTGGGGATAAAGAAGTTGATTGAAAATCTTATGATTCAACGTATGTCTGAGAATGACGACATAGTCTCTCGATACATGGAAGATATGGAGTTTCAAAATGCAGCCTATGGTGTATTGGCAAAGGAAATATATGAGAAAATTATGCAGAAGCCTCAAGACAATCATTGATAGACCTTGACTAGAATGGAAGAAAAAAAAATACTGAATGAAGCAGATTTAGCAAGGGAGAGGCAGCGCAGTGAAAGTGAAGCAAGATCCATTATACATGATCTTGATCGTTTGTACACGTTTCCTGAAGAACGGAAAAGCCGCTGGGTTTGGGAGTTACTTCAAAATGCAAAGGACGTAGCTGACAAAGATGGAGTAGACATCATCTTCAAGCTCACAGATGATCATTTGATATTCAGCCACAATGGACTTCCATTCCGAATAGAACACCTGATAGCCATTTTATACAAAACATCCACAAAATCACTAAATGGTGAAGGTGGAACTACTGGAAAATACGGAACTGGATTTGTTACCACTCATATTCTAAATAAAAAATTGAAGATTGCTGGCGTACATGAAAACACTTTAGGGAAAAGACGATTTGAACTGGAAATTGACCGTACTGCAGCAGGTCTTGATGAAAGCATTGCTTTGAATGCCATGCAAGATTCATTGAGTACTTCGTTTGGTGAGATTGATGAAATAAGTAAAACACCACCAGAAGAAATAAATACAACTACTCATTCATTCACGTACAGCCTTACCCCTTCCTCGCGAATCTATGCAGAAAAAGGCTTACAGGAATTAGAACGAAATATTGCCTTTACTTTGCTCATTAACCAAGGGCCAGAGAAAAGCATTAACAGCGTTACTATTGAAACCCCTTCCAAAAGCACTAAATATCTAGCATCGTCTAAAAACACCTCGATTGAGGATATTCAATATATCTCGTCAAATGAAGATGCAGGAATCCTCTACCATACCTCCGGTAAGCTAACTTTTGGAGTTCCTGTTTTAGAAAAAGGTATAACCTATAGATTGCTACCTATTGAGAACCAAGCTATCCTTTATAAAGAGTTTCCACTTATAGGCACAGAAAATTTCAATCTACCAGTATTTATTCAGCACAGAGATTTTCACCCAACCGAATTGCGAGATGGCATAAGGACAAAGAAGGAAACTGAAAATACAGAAGACCCAACTGCAGATAAAAATAGGAAGGCTTTAAAAGAGTTTATCGCAGCTTATATCCCATTCATTCAGAAACTCATTACTGCGAAGGTGGAGGATACCTACCACTTGGCAAAAAGTGGCCTTCCAGCTTTTGTTGAAAATTATTCCAATGTCTCGTGGTATGAGGAGAATATTCAAAAACCCATTCGTGAGTTTATTCTTGATCAAGATTTAGTAAAAACATGTTCCGGAGCATTTATTAAAATAGAACAAGCCAAGTTTCCATCAATAGAGCTTATTGAAGATGCTGAGTTCTATTCTCTCCTTTCCAGATTACTACCCTCACAAGTTCCTGACAGCCAAAGCATACTGATTTGGGGTGAAATCATTTCACAAGAAACGGAATCTTGGAAAAATGATAGTACAATCGACACCGAAGATTTAGTAAAACTGGTTCCCGAACATGTTGACGTAGAAGAAGAGAAATCCATTCAATGGCTGAAGGATTTATACCTGTACCTTGAATATAAACAGTTGATTGCCCTGGGTGAAGCGAATCCAATTTACTTAAACGAAGCAAATACTTTCTGCCTCCGAGATCAGGTAGCGATTCACCCTACGATTGATGATGAATTTAAGATCGTTTCAAAGGGTTTAGGTAGAGATCTGGATGATGAATTCCTCAACCGGAAATTGGGAAACGTTTCCTCTATTAAACAATTCGAATTAACAGAGTTCTACAATCACCTAAATAAGGAGCTTATTAGTGAATTGAAACCTGAATCAGCATCAGAAGAACAAGTAGAGTCAGTATTCAGAGTATGTTGCTTATTCAGAAGTGACAGAGCTGCAAAACGTGATCAGTGGTATTTAATCATCCACCAGCTTCTACCTCATCTTGCGCCAGAAAAGAGAATGGTAACAGTAGATTACGATAATTATTGGCGTTCAGCCGAATTGTGGAGCATCAAGTATATATGTCATTTACTTGAAAAAACTCAGAAGCCATCTGTATTTGCTAATACTTATTTTGAAGGACATGAGGAATCTTGTTTTGAATGGCAAAACTCCTTCTTATCCTATATCTTTTCACTTAAAGACGATTACAGCGAAGTAATACTCAAACGTAATATCATCCCAACACAATCAGATGAATTTAGACCTTATGATGAATATGTATTTGCCGAGAGCAACCACGAATATTTCGATGATGTCATAAAAGACATTTACCGTGACTTCACGGATAAAAGTGAGCCAAGACGATTTCTAGTTGATACACGAATAAGCTTTGATGGTCTAAGAACCAGAGAAGTGGATGTACTCACAAAAGAAGTTGACAAACTTTTCAACGACCCGCATATAGAAAGCAAGGTCAAAAAAGGAGGCCTACTTAATGAAATGTTCCTCAAACTCAATAATTGGTATGAGCAAGTCTTTGATGCTGGCAATTACCTACCAACGTTTTCGACAAAGCGTGCTACACTATATGTGTTAGCACTTGGCGAAGGATTTAGCAAACAGATCATGGAAATTCAGAACTCCGGTAAATCTATCGAGGATATTACCGAATTGGCCAAGATCAAACTTAGCCCCGAAGAAATGAAAATGTTTGAATCAGCAGCCGCTGAATTGGGTACTGAAGCTCTTTTAGCAAAAGCAAAAGAAATGCTTGGTGCTAAACATCAAATTGAGCGGTGGAAGACAATCGGTAAAGCAGCAGAAACCGCATTTGAAGATGCTATATCTGGGTTAGATGCAAACTTCAGAATAGACAATCCAGATCGTGGAAAGGACTTTGAATTGATTTTAGAGGCAAAAGGCTATTCCATTGAAATCAAAAGCGTTGCTAAGGGAAAAGAAGATGTTCGCATGTCTGCCCTACAAGGAAGAACAGCTTCTAAAAATCCAGCCAATTATGCCTTATGTGTAATGACAAGACCTGAAGATGACCAAATAGTCGATAAGGAATATTTCATAAAAGAGTCTCGATTTGTAATAGATATTGGTCACCAAATTTCTGATAAGATTCAAAACTGGGATGCAGGGCTACAAAAGCTGATAATTGATGATGATGTTATGGTGTACCTCGATGATAAAACTGAATCAATCTACGTTAGAAGAGACATTTGGAGAAATGGCATTTCCTTCAATGAATTTGTAAAAATTCTTAATGAGTACTTTTAATTGATAACAATACCACTTTCCAAAATCCACAAACACAATATCAAACCGTTCAAAGCCTGCGCAATCTAATAATTTTAAAAGAATATGGCTGTCAAAACGTATGAAAAACAGATAAGAAGCACGATTGCACAATAATTTATAACAACAATAGAGAGTAAAATGGAAAATTCTAGATTTGTACATTTAATTAAATAGAATTTTGTTTTTTGCTCTCATATAAACACTTTGAAATTTGCTACAGTTCAAATACTTGAAGATTTATATTTTAATGAAAAACTGTAAATATGCTGACATATTATGAACTCATATTGCTAAGGGACAATTAAGCATTTGATTGTTATTCATCACTAAAGTGTACTAGTCGGATACCGTCTCAACCCTTAAACTGTTAAATATCACATAAAGTGTAC
>DLXM01000079.1 GCA_003448835.1 Bacteroidota bacterium
ACAAAATGTGCTTTTGGGATGTTGCGATGGTCCATCACTTCAATGATATCGGAGGCGATGGATTCGAATGAGTAATCCGATCGTTCGGATTCAGGACCCGGAGCCGATTTTCCATGTCCACGCAAATCCACGAGCAGCACATTAAAATTTTTCTTGTACGCCTTGATCTGTTTGAACCATACAGCAGAACTTCCCCCGGCACCGTGCACAAACACGACCCAGTCGGCATCCCCGGATAAATAATGAATTTTGTGATAAAGCATAATCAATGAACAATATACGAGAATAGTAAGTTTCGGACTAATAATGGAACGTGTAATATTTTGTTATCAATACCGGAAAAGCGTCTGAAAAGTTGCATTGATGGAGCTAAAAGAGCATATTCAGCATAAATATGTAAGCGAATAAAATAATAATGATAAATCGTATGAAAACTTTAGTGTTGATGTTTGCTGTGGTCTTGTTACTTGGAATCGATGGGTCACACGACGTTGTCGCACAGTCCGGCGACAAGCATGAAATGATCAGAAAAATGTTAGATGAAGTGTCCCCGGAGCGGATCGAGACGAATCTGATGAAATTGGTGTCGTTTCATACGCGGCATACCGGATCGGATACGGTGAGTGATACCCGTGGGATTGGGGCTGCTCGTCGATGGATATTCAGTGAAATGCAAAAATATAGTGCGGAATCCGGTGGACGACTTCAGGTCAGTTATCACCGTTATGTACAGGAACCGGCACGACGGATTCCTGTGGCCACGGAGATTGTAAATGTAATTGCAACATTGCCGGGCACACAACCGGAGTCAACGGAACGATTATATGTAGTTAGTGGACATTATGATTCAATATGTGGTGACCAGAGGGATATTGAGTGTTTTGCTCCCGGTGCGACAGACGATGCGTCCGGTACGGTAGCCGTGATGGAATTAGCTCGGGTGATGTCGAAATATGAATTCGATGCAACCATTATTTTCATGACGGTAGCAGGGGAGGAGCAGGGGTTATTTGGTGCACACAAGTGGGCTCAGGATGCAGTCGATAACAATTGGGATGTCCACGGAATGATCACAAACGATATAATTGGAAGCTCAGTAGCTGATGACGGGAGTGTACATCCGAATAAAGTGAGGCTTTTTGCGGCCGGTGTTCCTCCGTTGAGAGAAAATTCGACCTTTGTACAGTCTTATTTGCGAACCGGTGGTGAAAATGATATGCCCATCCGGCAATTGGCTCGTCATATCAAAGAAGTTGGAGAGCGATATGTTGATGGAATGACTGTGGACATGGTGTATCGTCAGGATCGTTATTTGCGAGGTGGGGATCACATGGCATTTGTCCAGCGTGGATTTGCGGCTGTACGATTTAGTGAACCAAATGAAGATTATCGTCATCAACATGCTCATGTCCGAGAGGAAGAGGGAGTCCAGTATGGAGATTTACCTGAGTTTGTAGATTTTGATTACATCGCACGGGTTGCGCGGGTAAATGGGGCGGCGTTATCGACGTTGGCGTTTGCTCCGGCTTCACCTGATAATGTCAAGATGGGACTTCGTGGATTGACAAATGATACGGTATTAAACTGGGATGCGAACACGGAACCGGATTTAGCCGGGTATCGGGTTGTTTGGCGAGAGACTACATCACCGGTCTGGCAGTGGTCCAGAGATGTTGGGAATGTAACAGAAACAAGAATGGAGGGGTTATCGAAGGATAATTTCTTATTTGGGGTGCAGGCTGTTGATCAGGATGGATTTACATCACCTGCTGTGTATCCGTTGCCGTAGTGGGTAAAAATTGACTACCACATCTGCTACTAAAGTTGAAGTATAGATATGAATAGTAGTAGGGGATTTTGATTTTTAAAGTTTACTGTTTTAAGTATGCTTTATTTATTGTAATTAGGCGTATATCCTGTTTTGATTCGGTTAAAAAACTTCGATTACTTGAATGTATAGCTTGACATAGGTGTGTGGTAGTCCTTATATTTGGCATCTACGCGAGAATAGCTCAGCTGGTAGAGCACAACCTTGCCAAGGTTGGGGTCGCGGGTTCGAGTCCCGTTTCTCGCTCACAAAAATAGCCGCATAACGAAAGTTGTGTGGCTATTTTTTTACGTACGGATCTTCAGAAAGAAATCACCCCAAGCCGGTATTTTAGTATCATCAGAGATTGTTTTATAGTTATTGTTAAGTTGCAGGCTTATTAGTATTATAGTAAAAAGCTTGCAACTGAAATGATTGTATTATGAAAAAGAAAACTATTCTCAATTTACTTCTGATTAGTATATTCATCCTGACTAGCTGTAAATCACCGACTTCAAATCCTGATACTTACGAACTTATTGTAAATGTATCCCCGACCGAAGGTGGAAGTGTGAATCCGGTTTCCAAGACGTACGACGAAAATACCCCAATTCAACTACTTGCAAATCCAGTAGAAGGGTGGCGATTTTCGGGTTGGACCGGCGATATTACTGAATCTGCAAATCCGCATACGATTCGAATGACCCAGGATTACGTAATCACTGCTAATTTTGAGAAGCGAAACTACGAATTAACAATCATTACCGAGGGTGAGGGAAGTGTACTAGAGGAAGTAGTTACCGGCAAGGAATATCCATTTCAAACAACTGTTAGACTTACAGCACAACCTGCAAACGGATGGCAATTTGATCAATGGGAAGGCGCATTGACCGGCACCGAAAATCCTCAAAATCTCACCATCACATCAGCAGTTGAAGTCACTGCTCGTTTCAGAGAAGTTGTTGCAGATTTCACGTTTGATACACTGCCCTTTGTCGATTCATGGCAAGCTCAAATAACTGGATCGTTTACACTACCTGAAAGTGTATCAGATGCAACTGTCGGAGTCTGCTACGGGACCAGTGAAATTCCGGATGACAACGATGTGTGCAAGAACATCATAAACACCTCAAGCCCTTTTACTTTTAATATCATCAATCTAAACGAGAACACGCATTATTACTTGCGTGGCTATACAATTGTGGATGAGCAAAGAATATTTTCAGAGAATCAAGGTGAATTTGTCACGCCGGACATTTCATTTCAGAAAGGGGATGGCGTAACTGATCTCGATGGGAATCATTACAAAACCGTGTTAATCGGTCAACAGGAGTGGATGGCACAAAATTTGAATTCTAGTAAATATGCCGATGGAACAGATATACTGCCATCACATATCAGAATCTGGGATGGTTTTTTTCTTAATGAATATATGAGTACAAATCCATTCGGAAATTTGTATTCCAGAAATGTTATTGAATATACTGAAAGTTCTGTTTGTCCGGTTGGGTGGCATGTTCCTTCGCTTTCCGAGTGGAATTATATGCTAGATAATGTTGGTCGTGACCAGGCTGGAAGAAAATTACGAGCAAAGGGTCCAATATTTTGGCAGGATTCGCAAAATACTACAAATGAAACCGGATTTTCAGCAGTCGCAAGTGGATATTTCCCAAGTTTGACAAATTCAGGTAAAGATGTTAGGCGATCTGCTTACTATTATACATCCTCAGCTGGAGGAGTTGATTTCAATTGGTCGGTCGAAATTTCAGGTGTATCGGATGAAGTGTCTGTTCGGGGATACGTACAATATATTGCGATACGTTGTGTAAAAGATGGTATTGATGTTCCAACTGAACCTCTTGCGGTTGTTAATATACCACAAATTACAGATATCCAGCCAACTCGTGCCATTATTGAAACTTCTTATGAGCAACCAGGCTCTAACACCATAACAGAACGTGGAGTCTGTCTTTCAGAATCCGGTGACCCAACAATCTATGATACCTGTTTTAAAGATGATGAGTATGGACCCGGCACTTATTCAGTTGAAATAAGTGGATTCAGTGCTGAAACGACTTACAAAGTACGTAGTTATGCATTCACGGAAGATGGTTTTAGTTATGGGCCTACAACCGAATTTACTACCGATTCGTATGATTATAGTGAGGGCAATGGAGTAACTGACAATCAAGGCAATAATTACAAAAGTGTAATTATCAATGGCCATGAATGGATGGCCGAGAACCTCCGGTCAACCCAATTCAGGAGTGGTGCTGCAATCCCACTCATTACATCATACGAGGTATTTAAAAATAATAGTAATCCAGCATATGTTTGGCCGGACATGGATGAGGAAAACATGGAAATATATGGTCCATTATATAGTTCATCAGTAGTAGATGGCTTGTCTCAGGTTTGTCCTGTTGGTTGGAAGGTTCCGACATCTAATGATGTAGAAGCGCTTGCTAAGTATTTGGGCGAATATGATTACAGAACAACCTACTCCAGGGAAAATGGTAACCTAATTGGTGGTTTGTTAAAAAGTACCAGTGATTTATGGAACTCTCCCAATGTAAATGCCGTAGATTATTTTGGATTCAGTGCCGAGCCGGCGGGTTGGGTTAGTCCTTATACAATGGGTAATTCTGGTGCTTGGAGCCCATTTTGGATGATAAACTCAACAACAGGAAGTTCGGGGTATTACTCTGTTTTTGCCCAGGATGGTTCACTTTTAGTTGCTACTTATGGCAGCTATGCTCTTGGGTATGGAATAAGTATTCGATGCATTAAATTGTAGCAATTCTTTTCCTTCGTCTCAAAATTGTATATTTTGACGAATCAATATTCTATTTGAGTTTTCGTTAGGGAAATTATTACATGAAAATCTACAAGTTCGGCGGATCATCCGTTGGGAGCCCGCAACGCATTCGTGATATCGTTGAATTACTAAAACATCGTGCTGAATCAGACCAATGTAAAGCCGTTGTCTTTTCCGCATTTCAGGGAATCACCGATCAACTCATCGAAGTAGCCGAAATGGCCGCAATGGGACGACATGATTATACCGATGTCGTTAAAGCAATAGAAAACCGACATTTAACCGCAGTGCGAGAACTTATCGACATCCATCATCAAAGTAATTCGATGGCTGTGGTAAAAATGACTCTCAACGATCTCGATGACATCCTACAAGGCGTTTATTTAATCAAAGAACTGTCACTTCGATCCCGTGATTTCATCATGAGTTTCGGTGAACGTCTCTCCGCACTTATCATATCCCGTGCCCTGACCAGCGCCGGTGTCGATAACGAATTCCTGGACGCCCGACGTATTATCAGATCCGATACCAAGTTTGGAGCCGCGGTAGTAGACGAAGAAATCACCCACGAATTGATTCAAAATCACTTCAAAGAGCATCAATTGCTCCAAATTGTCACCGGATTCATCGCATCCACCAGCCAAAATGAAACTACAACACTTGGACGTGGGGGCTCCGATTACACAGCTTCCATCCTCGGTGCAGCACTTGATGCTGAAGAAGTTCAAATCTGGACCGATGTGGATGGAGTTCTGACCGCAGATCCACGCAAAGTAGCCCGAGCATTCCCCGTTGAAACAATGACCTACGAGGAGGCACTGGAAATGTCGCATTTTGGTGCTAAAGTGATCTATCCGCCCACAATCCAACCCCTCATGTCCAGATCAATTCCGATCCGGATTATGAACACGTTTAATCCGTCGGGTAAAGGCACATTAATTACCGCAGATGCACAACCTAGTGAATTCGATATCAAAGGAATATCCTCGATCGACGATGTTTCTCTTTTAAGGGTTCAGGGTGCCGGAATGGTAGGCGTGGCCGGTGTTGCACAACGAATTTTTGGTTCCATGGCGCGACACGGAATAAATGTGATCTTGATTTCACAGGCATCCTCCGAACACTCGGTCTGTTTTGCAGTCCGTCCCGAAGACGCTATCCCTGCCCGAAATATTCTTGCTGATGAATTTGAATACGAAATCCGAAAAGGCAAAATTTCAGAAGTATCCATAGAGGACCAACTTTGTATCATTGCCATTGTAGGCGAAAACATGCGTGCAACCCCGGGTATCGCAGGGAAAGTGTTTCAGTCATTGGGACATAATGGAATTAATATCTCAGCTATCGCACAGGGATCCAGTGAGCTCAATATTTCAGTTGTGATTTCTCGTGATGACGAACGCAAAGCTCTAACCGCGATTCATGATTCTTTCTTCCTGTCCGGACTCAAAACCCTGAATATTTTTATCCTCGGGGTCGGACTCATCGGTGGGACCCTTGTCGATATGATTCGACGCCAACGAAAAGCTCTCTGTGATGACCTAATGCTCGATCTGCGCGTCATTGGTGTATCAAATAGCCGTAAAATGTATTTCGATTTGAATGGATTCGATGCTGCAGATTGGCGAAAAACACTGGGTGAGTCTGGCGGACCTGCATCCATTGATGGATTCATCTCCCACATGAAAGAATTAAATCTGCCTAACAGTATTTTTGTGGATTGTACCGCGAGTGGAGATGTTACTCCGTCGTATGTTGATATCCTTGAAAACAGTATTTCCGTGGTTACTCCGAATAAAAAAGCTGCTTCCGGACCGTATGAGTTATACAACGAAATCCGCAAAACTGCTTTAAGACACAATGTCCGTTATAATTACGAAACGAATGTCGGGGCTGCTTTACCCGTCGTTCAAACGATTCGTGATTTCAGAACCAGTGGAGATGAAATTCTGCGTATCGAAGCATTAGTTTCCGGCACGGTTAGTTTCATTTTGAGCGAACTGATGGATGGTGGGAAATTCAGCGAAATCGTTAAAAAAGCACGCGAATTGGGCTACACTGAACCAGATCCGCGTGACGATCTTAACGGGATGGATATTGCCCGGAAAATATTGATTTTGGCGCGTGAAGCCGGATACAAACTCGAACTTGAGGATGTAGAAGTAGAGCGATTACTACCCAATTCCTATTATGAAATACCCTCTGTCGATGCGTTCATGGATAAATTACCGGAGGTGGATTCTATCTTCGATAAAAAACGAAAACTTGCCCTCGATGATAACAAAGTCCTTCGATACATCGCCAGATTCGAAAAAGGTAAAGCGACCGTCAAATTGATGGAAGTTGGTGACGATCATCCGGCTGTTGCAATGCGTGGTACCGACAACATGGTCATGGTCTATTCAACGTGTTATCACGACAGGCCATTGGTTGTGATGGGTCCTGGCGCAGGTCCTGCTGTAACAGCCAGTGGGGTTCTTGCCGATATCATAAAAGTATCATTATGATGAAAAATCCACCAGAAATTAGTGTTTTCGCATCTGCAACGGTTGCAAATGTAGCATGTGGATTCGATTCACTCGGTTTTGCGATTCATGAACCGGGGGATGTGGTCCATGTTGCCATAAGTTCAGCGAACGAATCCCGAATCCTGGAGATTACCGGCGATGGTGGGAAACTTCCCAAAGCGATGATGAAAAACACCGCCGGAGTTGCTATCCAGGTCATGATGGACGAGCTCGTTCGGCGTGGACATCCCCTAGCATCTACCAATTTTGACATTAAAATCGACAAACTAATGCCTCTGGGTAGTGGACTCGGATCATCTGCCGCCAGTTCAGTTGCTGCTGTTGTGGCGGCAAATCAACTTTTAGGAGAACCATTTAAACGAGTTGAGTTGCTACCGTTTGTGATGCATGCTGAAAAAATCGCTTGTGGCGCTGCCCATGCCGATAACGTTGCTCCTGCGCTATTGGGTGGATTTATCCTGGTTCGAAGTTATGATCCGCTGGAGGTTGTAACGCTGAATGTACCTGATGATTTGTACTGTGCTGTACTGCATCCTCAAATTGAACTGTTGACTGAAGATGCTCGCAAGATTCTGAAAAAGAATATCAGATTGGATGATGCCATTATCCAGTGGAGCAATCTGGCTGGACTCATAACCGGCTTAATGAAAAGTGATTACGACTTGATTTCTCGCTCGCTCAATGATATCATATTCGAACCGATTCGTTCGTTACTTATTCCCGGATTTGATGCCGTTAAAGGAGCAGCTTTGGAAGCCGGAGCTTTGGGTTGTAGTATTTCGGGGTCGGGTCCATCGATTTTTGCACTTTGTCGGGGCAAAAATTCGGCTGAAATAGTCGGAAAAGCTATGCAGGATGCCATAAATCCATGGAAACTCGGATCTGATCTTTATATTTCACAAGTGAATACTCAAGGACCGCGAATCCTGAGTTAATTTTAATAATTAGATTTTTTATTGCCAAGTATGCTATTTCAAAGTACGCGCCGAGCTGCCCCTATTGTAACATTTACTGAAGCTGTAGCTCGTGGACTTGCACCTGACGGTGGACTTTATGTCCCGGTAGATTATCCACTTTTCCCGATGTCATTCTGGCAAAATCTCAGAGGATCAGACATCCATGAAATCGCATATAAACTTTTCAAAGAGTTTTTGATCGATGAATTTGATCACGCCTTTTTGAAAAGTATTTGTTCAGAAGTGTTTTCATTTAAAGCACCCATTGTGCCGATCGCTGACCGAACAGGAGTGATGGAGTTATTTCGTGGTTCGACGCTTGCCTTCAAGGATTTTGGAGCCGGATTTATGGCCAAAGTCCTCCCTTTGTGCAAAAAATCGTCGAATAATCGACCAATTACGGTATTAACTGCCACATCAGGTGATACCGGAGCGGCAGTTGCTCGTGGATTTTATGGAATAGATGGGGTACGTGTGGTAATTTTGTATCCAAAAGGCAAAGTGAGTCCGTTGCAAGAACGACAATTTGCAACCCTGGGAGGGAATATTACGACTGTTAGTGTGGATGGAACCTTCGATGATTGTCAGCGCATGGTCAAGGATGCTTTCGCGGATGAACAACTGGTTCAGGATTTTAATCTGACATCAGCGAATTCTATAAATATTGCCAGATTGTTACCACAGATGGTTTATTATGTTTATGCGTGGTCGATGATTCCAATGGGGGCAGCGGGAAAAGGGATCACATTTGTGGTCCCGAGTGGGAATTTCGGGAATCTCGTAGCAGGATTGATGATTACCAAAATGGGATTGCCCGGTGTGAAATTTATTGCTGCCACCAATTCGAACGATACTGTTCCGAGTTATTTGTCCGGCGAAAAATTTGAACCTAAAAAATCAGTTCAGACCATTTCGAATGCAATGGATGTGGGAAATCCGAGTAATTTTGAACGATTGACATCCATATTTGATAATAAAGACACGATGATTCGTGAAAATCTACGTGGATACTCGGTTGATGATGAAAAAACTAAAAATGTGATCAAAAAAGTATGGTCACGACATAATTATTTGGTTGATCCACATACTGCAACCGGACTTGATGTGTGGAATAATGTGATGAGTCAGCCGGAGAATCTGGGTCGGTTTGGGATAGTATTAAGTACTGCGCATCCCGCGAAATTCCGGGAAGTTATTGATGAAGTTTTACCGGGTGTTCTAAAATTGCCTACAATGCTACAAGATTTGAACTCAAAAGAACTGCTAAATATTGATATGGGTGCATCTGCATCGATCGACGCTGCATTTTTGGCTGGTATTTAAAGGTCTCCTTCACTTTTTCGCTCGGTTTCGTTCGCTGCGCTCACGATCTACAGTAGTAGACTACGCACTACGTGCTTGTGTACTACTTACGATTCGCCTACACGATGTTCACTCCACTTCGTTCCATGATGTACGTCAAAAGACTACGCATTTTCAATGCTTGTGTTTTTCGCTTCACTTCGTTCCACGATCTTCGGTACTAGACTTCGCACTTGCAGTGCTCGTGTACTACCTACGATTCCTTCCATTCTCCCCTTCACTCCATTTGTTAATGCCTAGTATAAGTTGA